>CAYOON010000298.1:0-2487 GCA_964405595.1 uncultured Lachnospiraceae bacterium
TATCGAAGGCCGACCCACGCTATACCACGCGATTCTTGTCCTCGTAAACCATAACGCTGTCGATGGTGACCTCTTTGCCGTAGTTGATCTGGATCCACTAACTGCTGCTCGAATGGGAGAGGGCGTTCCAGCGGGTATTCAGATTGCCGTCAAAGGCCTTGTCTACCTCGTAGCCCGCTGTTACGGTATAGGTGCTGGATGCCAGCGCGCCGATCGGCTGGCTGTCGGGGTCAAACTCGGGCAGTTCGACGATATGCGCGTACTTGGAGATGTCGATCCGCTCCTTGGTGGCGGTGTTCATGGCAACCGCGCCCAAAAGGACGCCTTGCGGCAGCTTCACGAAAACCTTTTCGCCGGCTTTTCCCTCGGCTTCCGCCTTGTCCAGTCGGCGGGCGGTCAGATTCGGATACTTTTCGGCGAACAGTCCGCCGGCGGTATAGCTGGGGAAGCCGTCCTCGTCGTAAAGGGAGAACTGCATCCCGTACTTGCTGCCCTCGTCAAGGGCTGCTTCGTACAGCTCAAAATATTCGTCGGTCAGATAGCCGTCCTGCCAATAGGGCAGGATTCCGAAGCCGTTGTAGCCGCTTTCCTCGTAGGAGCGGCGAACAATCTCCCGGACGCCGTCGGTGGTCATCTCGGACAGCGGGACGTTCCAGAAGAAGAGCGGCTTGGTTTTCAGATGCTCGTTGGGGGTTTTGAACGCCTCGTAGAGCGCGTCAACGCCGCTGGATCCGGTTATCGGACCGGTTGCCGGGCCGGTTGCCGAACCGGACGTTACCGGGCCGGACGTGCCGGGTATGCCGGATGTTTGTTTGCCAGATGTAGGATTCATAGGATTGGTACCCTCCCCTGTGGTCACCGCCGGAGCGGAATGACATGCTGCCAGCGAAAGCAGCAACATTGCAGCAATCGCTGATGTCCACATTTGCTTTTTCATGAATTTTTCCTCCTTAATATCGGGATTCATTATAATTATACACAAATAGCAATCAATTTTCAAGGGGAATTCTTGCTCATTTTTATCAAATTCCTGCTATTCTGACCTTCAAGCGTAAAAAAGCAAAAATTTGATATTCTGTCTATTCATTCCATCGGAACTGCTCCCTGCGATAGACGGCAGGGGTCACCCCGGTGATTTCCCGGAACACCTTCCCGAAATTGGCGACGCCGGTGAATCCCACCGCGGCGGCGATCCCGGATATGGACAGGTCGGTGGAAATCAGCAGCTCCTTGGCGCGGTCAATGCGGTTGATCTGAAGGTATCGGTAGGGAGAAAAGCCGGTATACCGCCGGAAAAGGCGGATAAAGTGATATTTGGACAGATTGCACAGGGTAGCCAGTTCCTCCACCGTGATCGGCTCCGACAGATGGCTATGGATATAGGATCTTGCCGGTTCGATGGCACTATCCCCGTGAAGGCCACCCGCTTCCTCCCGCTCCAGCGCCCGGATCGAGTGGAGCAGCAGTTCGCCGATCAGGCTGCTGCGGTAGGCGAATACGAACCGGTCGGTGCGCTCGTGCAGCGCGTCGATCTGCTCGAACAGCTCCCTGATCCGCATGGGATGATCCACCCGCAGAGGGGTCAGCTTATCGGTCAGCAGAGGGCGGATGCTCCGAAGTCCCTCGCCCGCAAAGTGCGCCCAGTAAAAGCACCACGGTTCTTTTGAAACGGTACGGTAATCGTGTTCTTTTTCGCAGTCGATCAGCAGCGCCGTACCCGCCGCAAGGGAGACCGTCTGCCCATTCCAGCTGATCCGACCCTCGCCCGACAGCGTATAGAGATAGAGCGCGGCGGGCTTGTAGTCCCGACGGGTATAGTAACAGGAACCCGCCTCGAAATATCCGCTTTCCGACAGGCAGAAAGGAAAGGGATTTTCCGTCCTGTCCGCCGTATAAAAACGCTGATAGGAATCTTTCGATACGTCCAGATTATAGTCCAGCATAGGGCACCGTCCTTTCTTTCGCTGTATTTATTATAAACAAACTTCCCGGGATTGTCAACAGATTTCGGCGAAAATGGCGACTTGATCGGTATATTTTTCCCCAAAAGGACAATAAGGGGATAAATGCTTGATTCTTTACGGTAATTTAAGCTAATATACTCTACCTATTGTTCAGCGGAGGTCGTTAGCTAGCGGGGAAGCGAAATGCGCGTAAACGCGCAACGGGGAAGAATCATCTCAAACGCCGAAGGCTCTTCCCCCAATGCGCATTTATGCGCATTTGCGCTCTCCCATCACTTGGCTACCGCCGTCGGCATCTGTTCGTCCCTGCTCCCCCCGTTTGGATGCTACCCCCACATGTCCTGTGGAGATGCCGACGGGGTATTATTCGCAAAGACTTGTTAGTAGGGGGCAAGATTTCATTGATTGTGCCTCTTTCGAGAGATTTCGGGTTATCGTCAGTAGAGGCAGAAAAAACATTATTTCTAAAAAACAATAAGCCCGCTGAAATCAAGCATTCTGCCTGATTACGGCGGGTTCTATC
>CAYOON010000299.1:0-2457 GCA_964405595.1 uncultured Lachnospiraceae bacterium
GCCGCTCTCCTTCAGCTTGTCGGTAATGTCCAGCGTGAAGGGGGTATAGCCGCCGCGATGGGAGCCGACGTAGGCGCCGTTGACGTATACGGTGGCGTGATAGTCGACTGCGCCGAAGGTCAGAAGAATCGATTTGCCCGCCCAATCGGCAGGGATCTCAATGTTCTTTCTATACCATACGCAGTTCATGTAGTCCACGTTTCCGACGCCCGAAAGGACGCTCTCGGGGCAGAAGGGGACGGTGATCTTTCCGTCCAGAGCCGCACGCTCCTGGAACTTCTTGGCCTTGCCGACCATGGCGTTATCAATTTCAAATTCCCATTCGCCGTTCAGGTTGATCCAGTTCTCACGGACAAGTTGGGGGCGGGGGTGCTCGGGTCTGGGCATATTCATAGGAATTACCTCGCTTTACGTTTTTTTCCATTATATCAAAGCCCGATCAGATTTGCAAGAGTTTTTTGAAAAAAAGCAATATTTTTTGCGGATTTTCACAGGTTGTGCTTGAAATCTTCACATTTACACGCTATAATAGTTTCGTTACACTGCTCTTATGCGGGAGGTGAGCCGATGGCGTCTCAAAAAAACAGCCGAAACCGCAAAAAAGGACGGCAAAATCCGAAATCCCGCGTGATCCCCGTCGTGATCGGCATCGGCGTTCTTGTGATTGCCGCCGTCACCGCCCTGCTGATCTTCCTATTTGCGAAGGACAAGCCCGATGAACCCGCGGACGGAAAATTCAATCTGTCCGACTATATTGACGCCCCACACATTGCCGACGTCACCGTGCGTCTTTCCGAAATCGACGACGCCTACGCCGATCTTCTCACCGAGATCCGCTACCAAAGCGCCGAATATATCAAGACCGACTCAACGGAAATCGCCGCCGGACAGTTCGACCGCGTGGACTTCTCCTACACGGGCGTTCCGGCAGACGTCGAAGTCGGGGACGATCTGCTGGCGGCACTTTCGGGCGAGGCCTCGGCGGTTATCGCATCGGACACCCTCTACCCCGCCTATACGAACACACAAAATCCCGAGCTTTCCACTAAAAGTTTCGAAGAACAGCTGATCGGCGTCCGTCTGGGGCAGACTATTGAGGTGCTGGTCACCTATCCCGAGAACGGATCGGCCTCCGGTGTGGACGTAACCCCGATTCTCGGAAAGCGCATCCGATTCACCCTGACCGTCACCTCGCTGGAAGTCTCGGCTCTGCCCGAGATCTCCGACTCGCTGATCTCCCGCTATACCGGCGGCGATTTCACAAGCGTGGAGCAGTTCAGGCAGGACGCCTACAAAACCATCAAAACGCAGTACGCCTATCTCGCCCTCTACAACGCGGTCAGCGTGAAATCCTGTCCGCAGGAGCTGGTGGACGCCGAAACCGTCCGCTATATTCAGAACATCGTCCTGACCGAATACGACCTCGCTACCCTCACCGATGCGCAGATCGAAAAGATCTATGACGAGCTGCACGACGAAGCGGCCGCCTACGCAAAATCCGCCGTCACCGATCGGATGATCAACGAATACCTCTGCGACTATGCCGGAGTGACCCTCACCGACGCCGAATACGCCGCCGCCCTTTCCGCCGATTTCACGGAAAACGCCGTCGCCTACTCCTACCTCGGCATCGACAGCGAAGCCGAGCTGGAAGAACGGTACGGTAAGGACAACCTGGGCACCACCTATCGTACAGACAAACTCATGAACAGGGTCGCCAACCTGGTTCATTTCGAATAGATAATAAAAACCCGTAATTTGAAAGGAAAAGTTATGAAAAGAACAGTCAGTACACTTTTAATTCTCTCCACCCTGCTCCTCACGCTCACCGCCTGCGGAGGAAATGAGGAAACCAAAGGCACCGGAACCTCCGGTACATCCGGCACAACCTCCGCGACAACCACCGCCGAACCCACCAAGCCTACCGAACCCGATCCCTTTGATGATCTGGCGGATACCGATCCCGTCTACGGTACGCAGTATGTATTCGACGACTATTCTCCCTACATTCAGGGGGAAAAACTCACCGAGATTTCGATCGACCCCGATACCGCCGACAAACTGGTGGCGGAGTTCCTCGCCGAGGTGCTCGCAAGCTATCAGGGCGTTGATTTCGTCGACGCGCCCGAGAACGCCACCGTCGCCATGCGGGATCGCGCGACCATCTACTACACCGGCTACAGCGCTGACCCCAGCATCACCATCAGCGAGGACACGCTGGCGAACATGACCAACAAGGAATCCGAATCGGGTCACGGTCTGGTAATCGGCTCGAACAGTTTTATCCTCGCATACGAGAGCGCGGAGCATCCCGAGAAGAACAATCCCGGCTTTGAGGAGCAGCTGATCGGTGCCAAGGCGGGCGATACCCTCACCATCACCGTAACCTTCCCGGACGACTACAAAAACTCTGTCGAACTGCGGGGTGTGGTGGTCAAATTTGACGTAACCATCGTA
>CAYOON010000300.1:0-2455 GCA_964405595.1 uncultured Lachnospiraceae bacterium
TAACATCGGCAATTTTGCCGCTGTAGTCCTTGAGGAAACGCATATCGCGGTTGGTGATGATGCCGATCAGTTTCTTATTTTCGTCGCAGATCGGAACACCGGACACCTTATACTTACCCATGAGGGCATCGGCCTCATAGACGAAGTTATCGGGTCCAAGGTAGAAGGGGTTGGTGATGACGCCGTTTTCCGAACGCTTTACCTTCTCCACTTCATCCGCCTGCTGCTCGATGGTCATATTCTTGTGAATAACGCCCACGCCGCCCTCTCTGGCGATGGCGATTGCCAGCTTGGATTCGGTTACCGTATCCATTGCGGCGCTCATCAACGGAATGTTCAGAACGATTTTCTTCGTCAGGTGGGTTTCCAGCGACACCGCCGCGGGCACGACTTCGCTCTTCTGCGGAATCAGCAATACATCGTCAAAAGTCAGTCCTTCTCTTGCAAACTTTCCATTTTCCATTGATTTTCTCTCCTTTACAGCTTCCATTCTTGTATTTTATCTATTATAATACACTTTTTTCCGTTTGTCAATAGGTCACAAAATTTTTTCTGCATTTTCGTGGGAAATTACAATTATTTTTTCGTGATGAATGCTTCGGCATAGCCGAGGGCTTCGCTGATACGAAAAAACAAGGTTTGGGGCGTTTATCCCAAACCTTGTTGCTTCTTAACTGGGCTTCTTCTCGATGATGGTCACATTATCCGGCTTGATTCCCGCTTGCTGATAGACGATCTCCACCACCTGCGAGATCTGGCTGTCGGTCAGACCGTCGCTCATGACGATTATGTTCGCCGACTCGCCGTCCAGAACGGCTACGCACTCCGAAAATCCCTTGGATTTGATCAGTGTCTCGATATTGGCCTCCTGCTCGATCAGCCCGGACAGACGGGTAATCGACGCGAAGGCGTTTTCCTTTGCCTCTTCGGTAGCGTCCTCGGATGCGGTGATTCGATTGAGCACCTCCAGCGCCTCGTCGCGGGCACGGGAACGCTCGATCTGAGCCATAGCGAAGTAGCTGTCGGAATCGTCGATTCCGCCCTCTGCCGGATTGCCGGTGGGATTCTGGCTGCCTTCGCTGTTTCCTGCCGTGGTGCCTCCTGCCTGAATGCCGCCCGGCTTATAGTCGGAACCGGTATCCGCCTTGGCAAACAGTGCCCAGTTCAGCCATACCGCGCCGCCGATCAGAAGCAGCGAACAGCATATGATCAGATTCCGTTTTCCGTTCTTCTTCACGCTCTTTACAAAGCCCGAAAAACCCTTCTGATAGACGTCTACGGCCTTGGATTTGTTCTCGGTTTTGATAATTTTCATCTGGTTTTCCTCCCGAATTTCATTGTACTCCATATCTATGCGCCTCCTATGTAAAATATTCTGAAAAATGTGCTATCCGATACCGCCGACGTAGATCCGGTTGGTGGGCAGCTCCAGCAGCGAGGAGAGAAGATTGATGATCTCCTTTCTCGTCTCCGACCGTTCCCCGCCCCGGCAGACTACGGCAACGCCACGCACCTTCGGGGCAACCTTGGTGTTCCCTTCCTTTGCGGCGAGGGATGCCGAAAAGCTGCTCCCGCTGTCGCCGACCTCCTCGTAGCTCTGATCCAGCAAGATCATCACCGACACCGACGACACGCCGTCAATCCGGCTGATCAGATCCTCCAGCCGCTCCTCCAGTTCATGCTCGTATTTCTCGAAGGAGAAGGCTTCTCCGGCATCCGGAACCGAGCCGCTATCCGAGTCGCTTTTTCCGGACAGGAAAACCAGCAGGATTCCCAAAACCAGTGCCAGCAGGATGAAACCCAGCCCTTTGATCCGCACGAAGCTCCGTACAAATTCACGCATCCACGATCACACTCACGCTCTCACAACCGTACCTTTCTTTGAGGAATTCTTCGATTTCTTCGGGATCGGCATCTCCCCGGATCCGCACCTGTACCGATTCCACCCGGATCGCCTCCGGGTCGGATCCATCCACCGCCGCCTGCACCGAAAGGATGGAATCCGGTGCGATCCCGTACTCCGATTTCAACGTCGATCGCACGTCGTCCTCTACCTTTCTTTGCAGCACCGTCAGCAGAGCTTCCGAATAGGACATCTCGGGGAGGGCAATGCTTGGCTGAACGGTCTGATCCGTCCCGTCCTCCTGTTCAAGCAGCGCACCGCCCGCCCGAAAGAGATTCAGCATGGGGGTAAGCAGCAAGGACAGCAGGATCAGCGCGGTCAGGAAGCGGGTATATTTCTCGAATTTCGTGCCGACCAGCTGCCCATGCACGGCGGAACTGATTGCTACCGTCAGCGCACAGGACAGGATCGGGCGAAGTGCGTCTCGCATGGTGAATCTCCTTGGTTTTGGATCTTTAGGATGAAGTTTTACGACAGAAATACTGGATAGCTAAAACCGTTAGTCCGCTTTTTCTTTTGACCTAGCAGGCCCAAAAGAAAAAGCTTGGCAAA
>CAYOON010000301.1:0-2450 GCA_964405595.1 uncultured Lachnospiraceae bacterium
GGTTTGCGTTCGAACGGAATATGCGGTTTGCCGCATGAGAAATCCCCGGAGAAATTCGATTCTCCGGGGGTTTTCCGTTTTTTACGATTCAGTTCTGTATGAATTCCCTTACCCGAAGCGTTGCGCCGCAATCGTCGGCGATCTTCCGGCATTCTTCGATCTCCTCGGGGCTGATGGTAGTCTCGACCACCGACAGGATCACCTTCGGCACATAGCGCGTCGCAAGCCGGGTGAACTCGATCAGATCAGAGTGCGCCTGCTCGCCGTATTTGCTGCGGCAGATCCGCTGATAGGCCGCCGGATCGGGGGTGTTCAGCGAGATGGACAGCACGTCCACAAGCCCCGCCAGCTCGGGGGTTATATCCCGGTCAGCGATCCGGTTGCCCAGACCGTTGGTGTTGATGCGGATGGGCAGATCGGTCGCCTTTTTCAGCTTGCAGCAGACCGACAGGATGTCGTCGATCCGCTCGAAGGGTTCCCCGTAGCCGCAGAAGATGATCTCGGTGTATCGGGAAAGGTCGCGCGACAGAATGGAATCGAGCATTTCATCGACGGTCGGCTCCCGCTCCAGCCAGAGGTCGCCGTAGTAGTTATCCGCCGTAGCGCGGACGCAGAATTCGCAGGCATTGGGACAGCGGTTAGTGCTGTTTACATACAGCCCGCTGCCGGTTTCGTAGGTTATGGTCATTTTTCTTTCCTCTCTGATATTGTTCGCAAAACGGTATCAACACAGGAAATTCTCTCTGCATTGTCCCACCGGTAAGCGGTCAGGTACTCGATCCGGCTTGCCGCATCGTCGAATACGACAATTTCAAATCGATAGTCCTGTCCGTCATGAATCTCATCGTCAAAATAGTGCTGAATATCATTTTCATCGCCGGAAAGAATGTAATACTGCTTCCCATCGGACGTCTGCACACACTCGGAGGTTATCGAAGAGATTCGCTCCTTCTCGCCTTGATAATAACTGTCGTTTTCGACGTGGATTTGCAGATCCATGCAGAAATTCGGATCGCCGAAAACGGCGCACTTGTATTGATAATAATAGGATGTGTCCGACCATTCATCCGAAACCTCCGCCGGAAACGACCCCTGAAATTTATCCGCCAGCTGGTTCTTTACATATTTATTATATGTGCCGAAGTCGTCGATGTCGGTAACGGTTTTCGATCCGATGGGCGGATCAGATAAAAAGAACATACAGCCGAAGATCACCAATACTGTCAATACGACCGCTAAAATAATCCATTTTATGAGTTTCTTTCGCATAAAAATACCTCCATTATAACGATTTCTCTATGGGCATTCCGATCTCACCGATCCGATAGATCCGCTTGGCGTTCTCCACCGTCTGCGCAGCAAAAAGCTCGGGATCGACTCCGCGCAGTTCGGCGGCTTTCCGGGCGGTGTACTCCACATAGTCGGAGCGGTTCATTTTTCCCCGCATGGGAACGGGCGACAGGTAGGGGCAGTCAGTCTCTACCAGAATCCGGTCGTCAGGGACGGTTTTCACCACCTCAGCGATCTTCGTGGCGTTTTTGTAGGTGATGACCCCTGAAAAGGAGATGTACCATCCCCGTTTGACCAGCTCCTTCACCATCTCGGCGGAGGCGGAGCAGGAGTGCAGGATTCCCTTCACCGTGGGATAGGCGCACAGGATGTCGAACACGTCGCCGTGGGCTTCCCTGTCGTGGATAATCACGGGATAGCCGGTTCGTGCCGCCATCTCCATCTGGGCGCGGAACCACTGCTTCTGCACCTCTCTGGGGGGATTCTGCTCCCAGTAGTAGTCCAGCCCGATCTCCCCGATGGCGACCACCTTGGGGTGAGTCAGCATTGCCTCAATTTTGGGCAGAACGTCGTCCATCTCCCCGTCGTCGGTCAGATTTTCGGGGTGGACGCCCACGGCGGCGTAGAAGTTGGAGTGCCGCTCGGCGAAGGCGATCTGCGCCGCCGCGGTGGTCAGATTTACCGATGCACCGGTGATGGCGGCGATATTCCCCGAAAACAGCGAGGTCAGCAGCTCGTCCCGGTCGAATTCATCGAATTTCGGGTCGTCGTAGTGGGCGTGGGTATCGAATAGCTTCATGTGCGTGATTCCTTTTCCAATTTTTCAAGCACCGTCCCGAAATAATCGGGCAGATCGCTGTCGAAATACAGCTTTTCCCCGGTGACCGGATGGATGAATCCGATGGTTTTGGCGTGGAGGCACTGTCCTTGGACGAGATCGTCCACTCGCCGTTCGAAAAGCGTCTTTGAGCCGCCGTAGAGAGTGTCGCAGAGAACGGGATGCCCCATGTGGGAAAGATGGACGCGGATTTGATGCGTTCGGCCGGTCTCCAGTACCAGATTCAGATGGGAAAATCCGTTATACTCCCGGATAACCCGCCAATGGGTCAGGGCATTTCTGCCATCCGACACCACGGCCATCTTCTTGCGATCCACAGGAT
>CAYOON010000302.1:0-2444 GCA_964405595.1 uncultured Lachnospiraceae bacterium
GTCAAAAGAAAAAGCGGACTAACGGTTATAGCGATCTATCCGGCTACCCGCTTATCCCCGATGTGCCGCGCCGATCAGCTCGGACAGGCTTTGGATCCCGTATTTTTCCATCTTTTCCGGGAGTTCCTCCACGATCTGCTTGCAGACGAAGGGATTCACCAGATTGGCGGCTCCGATTTCGACAGCGGTTGCGCCCGCCATCATCATCTCCAGCACGTCCTCGGTGGTGGACACGCCGCCCATGCCGATAATCGGGATCTTCACCGCCTCGTAGACCTGATAGACCATCCGCAGCGCAACCGGCAGGATGGCAGACCCCGAAAATCCGCCCATCTTGTTGGCGATGATCGGCTTTTTCGTCCGCAGATTGATCCGCATTCCCAACAGGGTGTTGATCATGGAGATTCCGTCGGCACCCGCATCCTCGCAGGCCTTGGCGATCTCCACAATGTCGGTCACGTTGGGGGAGAGCTTGATATAAACCGGCTTCGTCGTCACCGCCTTAACGGCACGGGTGACCGCCGCCGCGTTCTGCGGGGAGGTTCCGAAGGCGATTCCGCCGCCGTGTACGTTTGGGCAGGAGACATTGACCTCGATCAGCCCGACCTGCTCCTCCTTGTCGATCCGCTGGCAGGTGTAGGCATACTCGTCCAGCGAGAAACCGCTGACGTTGGCAATTACCGGCTTGTGGAAGCATTTTTTCAGCTTGGGCAGCTCCTCGGCGATCACCCGATCCACGCCGGGATTCTGGAGTCCCACGGCGTTAATCATGCCCGAGGGACATTCGGCGATTCTGGGTGTCGGATTGCCGAAGCGGGGATCCTTAGTGGTTCCCTTGAAAGAGAAGGTACCAAGGCAATTGATGTCATACAGCTCGGCAAATTCGTAGCCGAAGCCAAAAGTTCCGCTGGCGGGGATCACCGGATTGTCCAGAATCAGCCCCGACAGGTTTACATGCGTGTCTACCATACTACTTCCTCCTTTTCCAGAATCGGACCGTCTTTGCAGATCCGCTTGTATCCGTCTTTGGTCTTGCATGAGCAGCCCATGCAGGCTCCGAATCCGCAGCCCATCCGCTCCTCAAAGGAGAGCTGACCGCTGGTATTCGTGGCATTGTAAACCGCCTTGAGCATCGGCAGCGGTCCGCAGGCGAAGAAGTAGCTGTACTCTCCGACCAGCTCAAACAGATTGGTAACGAATCCCTTCACGCCCGCCGATCCGTCCACGGTTGCGACGTATACGGGGCAGAGTGCCTCGAACTCTGCCTTGTAGAAAAGATCCTCCGCCCGGTTGAAGCCCATCAGCACAACGGGGTGCTTCCCTTCGGCGATCAGCTTCTTCGTCAGATTGTACATGGGCGGCAGACCCACGCCTCCGCCGATCACCAGCGGACAATCGCCCGATTTGGAGGTATCGTAGCCGTTGCCCAGCCCAGTTAAGAGGTCGAGAACCTTCCCCGGCTCCATGCCCGACATCTGCTCGGTTCCCTGCCAGACTACCTTGTAAATCAGGGTCAGCGTATCCCCGTTTACGTCGCAGACCGAGATGGGGCGCCGTAAGAAGTGTCCGTCCAACTGAATGTTCACGAACTGCCCGGGCGCGCTGATCGCCGAACAGTCGCCGGTGAGGATCATCTCGTAGACGTCCGCGGCGATTTTTTGGTTCGATTTTACTGTAAATAGTCCTTGTTTCGTCATATTTATGATCATACCTTTCTTCGATTGCCTCGAGTTTGCGGCGGTTTCGCCCTTGGCGAAATGATTGGCGGAGCCAATCAAGGCGCAAACTCGTATTTGAAAGAAACCTTTGGTTTCTTTCAAATTTTCTCCGTATCTGCTTGATAGGCGACTTTTCCGCCGCACATGGTCAGGAGGCACTTTCCGTAGACCTCCACTCCGGCGAAGGGGGTTGCTCTGCCCTTGGAAAGGAAGGTTTCGGGGTCGATCGGGGCAAAATGGGAGAGATCCCAGAGGGTGAAGTTAGCGGGATCGCCCGAAATCAGCTCTTTTCCGATGCCGAACCGCTTTTTTGCGTTGTTATGGAGCAGATCCATCAGCTTTTCCATGGAAATCACGCCGGCTTTCACGAATTTCGTGTACAGCACCGGGAAGGCGGTCTCGATTCCAACCACGCCCATGGCGGATTTTTCCAATCCCCTTGCCTTTTCCTCCGCCGAATGGGGCGCGTGATCGGTGGCAATCATGTCCACCGTGCCGTCCAGAATCCCCTCGATCAGCGCGTCCCGGTCGTCCGCCGAGCGCAGAGGCGGATTCATCTTGAATCTGCCGTCCTCGATCAGATCGGCGTCGCTGTAGACCAGATAGTGCGGACCTGTCTCGCAGGTGACGTTCACGCCAGAACGCTTCGCCTGTCTGATCAGCTCCACGCTCTCCTTTGCGGAGACGTGGCAGACGTGATAGCCGCACCCGGTTTTGGCGGCAAGC
>CAYOON010000303.1:0-2425 GCA_964405595.1 uncultured Lachnospiraceae bacterium
GTAAACTGGGTAACAGGCGGTGATGCAGCTTGGAAAAAAGACTTCGAATACGGTGACAAATATTTCGAAGGCAACCAGTTCACACTGGAGGGCTTTACCTCTGAACGCTTTGGCTTTGATTTCAAGAGTTGGACGATTGACAATCCTACAATTGGTAATGAGGACACTACCGTTACTGTCACCGGTAACTGGTCGATTAACGCAGAGCTGTTTACGCTGAAAACAACCGTGATCTTCGATTCGTCGGCCAAGCAGCTGGCGTTTATGACATCCGTCGTAATCAATTCGGAGGCTGATGAGGAAGCGAAGAGAGACTATGCCAGCGCAACAATTGAAGTAGCAGGCTGTGGCTTCTTCTATGGAGCAAACAGTACCGTTCTTAATAACGATGTTGACTGTATAGCCGACCTCAAAGCTCACCTTAAAAAAGTCGATTGGAACAAAAAATACGAGAAGCAAGCGGTTGATGGTTTTGATAATCGGGTATACTTCTACAATTCGACAAAAGCAGCAACTACTGAATTTGAAATCGGTAAAAACACTTATACGGTCAACTTCAACTTCAAGAATCCTACATCGGGTGTCTCTCGTTCCGGCGTTGCCTGTCTCAATGTAAAGATTGGTGAGGATATTGTTACCTTACTTGGCGATGCTGTATACTATACTGTTCAATGATAAGAAAGGTGTAAATGAGATGAAAAAGAAATATAGTACTCCCGATTTGACGATCGAGATATTCGAGACGAATAAAGAAGTCATGGACGACAACCCCGTAGTATCCTGGGATGATCCTTGGGAGAATTATCCCAATGGTGGCAAGGGCGTAGTGATCGATCCTTCCGAAATTTTTGGAGAAGGCTTCGGTAAATGATTAGTTCTGTTAATCAGCCGTTCACCAAAGAGGAATATATTGCACCCGAAACAGAAATCATTCTGTTTGACAGAAATGATTCTGTGATGGACGATATTGGTATTTCTTCCGATGATCCATTTTCAAAAATATTCGGTAATATAAACCTCGATTGGTGAATCAAATCTCACAATTAAAAATGAAACCCAACCTGCCTAGGTAGGTTGGGTTTCGTTTGTCATGCTATTCTTGCCCCAAAGTGTTCAACTTTGGGGGTGCATTCTCTTCAGGCTTGGTCTTTAATAAAGTAAAATGCGCAAGTAAAAAATACTTGCGCATTTTCGAGAAGTAGATTAACTTAAAGAGTCGATTTCAAAGAGCCGTTTCCCTCGTAGTTATTCGTATAATCAGGCAGCAGCTTCGGCGAGTGCGCATCGGTCGTAATACCCGCGGCAGTGAGTTCTGCCTCAAACTTTTCAATATGCGCGAGCGTCAGCGTGCCGGGTTCGATTGACTTTGCCCGTTCGGCGGCATTTTTGCCCGCACTCCGTCCGAAAACAATAATATCCAAGAGCGAGTTACCCATGAGCCGGTTTCTACCGTGAATTCCGCCCACCGCCTCGCCGGCGACGTACAGATTCTCCACGTTCGGCGTCATTCCGTCCACGTTGATGTCAAGACCGCCGTTCTGATAGTGCAGCGTCGGGTAAACCAGAATCGGCTCCTTGCGGATGTCAATTCCGTAGTTGCCGAACATCCGCATCATGGCGGGGATCCGCTTCTCGATGGTTCCCTCTCCTCCGATGATCTCGATCATGGGCGTATCCAGCCAGACAGCATTGCCTGTGGGGGTATCCACGCCCTTTGCGCGATCGGAGCATTCGCGGATGATGGAGGCAGCCGCAACATCACGGGTCTCCAGCGGGTGCATGAAGACCTCGCCGTCCCGGTTGACCAGCTTCGCGCCCAGCGAACGCACCTTCTCGGTAACCAGTGCACCGAAAATCTGCTGCGGGAAGGCTGCGCCGGTGGGGTGATACTGGAGGGTATCAGCATACAGCAGCTTCGCGCCGACCCGATAGCCGAGCACCAGTCCGTCGGCGGTTGCGCCATAATGATTGGAAGTCGGGAATCCCTGATAGTGCATTCGTCCCGCGCCGCCGGTGGCGATAATCACGGTCTTCGCCCGTGCGACCATCAGCTCGCGAGTCTCCATGTTCATGAGAACCGCGCCGGTGACACGACCGTTTCCGTCGGTGATCAGCTCGACGGCGGCGGTGAAATCAACCACCGGGATGCCTCTGTTCAGCACCTCGTCACGAAGTGTGCGCATGATCTCCGCACCCGAATAATCCTTCGCCGCGTGCATACGCTTGCGGGAGGTGCCGCCGCCGTGGGTGGTGATCATGGTACCGTCGGGAGCCTTGTCGAATTCTACGCCCAGATCGCTCAGCCACGCAATCGCTTCGGGGGCCTCGGTGACCAGACGCTGAAGCAGGTCCTTCTGGGCTGCGAAGTGCCCGCCGCCGTAGGCGTCCAGGAAGTGCTGGGCGGGGGAGTCGTTGGGCTTGTCGG
>CAYOON010000304.1:0-2410 GCA_964405595.1 uncultured Lachnospiraceae bacterium
CCATCCGACTGCTGGGAACGCCCGGACTTTCGGTGCTGGACGTGGCAATGCAGAGCGGATTTACCTCAAAATCCAACTTTTACCGGGTTTTCCGGGATTATTACGGGATCACCCCGCAGAGTATGCGGAGCGCCATCCTGAAAAAGGCTCTCGAAGAGGGAGAATAGCTCAAAAACCGCCGCGCGGATGCGCGGCGGTTCTTCTGTTATGGAATCCGATATGACGGTCGTATCTTACGCCTTATTGCCCGTCAGTTTGCTGTTGTCGGTACAGCTATTGGTGGTAACCTTGGCTCCGTCCTCCGCATATGCGACATACGCAGCGACGTGTCCGCCTACCTCTGTTCCGATGTTCGCACCTGCGCCCTCCAGTTTGCTAATATCGGCGGTGGATTCGATCAATGCCGATCCCGCCTTTACGGTGGCGGCGGTGGAGCAGTTCGTAAGCGTGACCGAGCCGGACGCGACGCACTTGCCCACCATGGAAGCCACTTCCAGCTTCACGTTATTGGAGGCGTCCAGCAGGCAGTTTTCGTCAACCTCGACGCTCTCAAGGGTCACATTATTCACCGCATTACCGATAGCCAGACCGGCATAGCAGAGATACTTCTGGTTGTAGCCGACAAATCCGAAGGTGGGGATGTCCACGTTCTCCAGCTTGACGCCGGAAACCGATCCGCCTTCCATCCAGCCGACCAGTCCGCCCACATAAAGCTGATAGTTCTTGTTGTAGGTGCAGACCAGATTCAGGCTGCTGTCCTTGACTGTGAAATCCTTCAGCGTGGCGTTCTCTGTCTTCAGGAAGAACAACGCGATCGCAGCCTCCGCGCCGCGGCTGCCGCTGTCTTTGGATGCGTCATACTCGTTGATGATATAGGAACCGTGCTGATTTGCGTTCGGCATATTGCCGGTTCCGTCGTTTGCCATTCTGAACGTCCAGTTCAGTCCCGAGATCGTGTGTCCCGCGCCGTCAAAGGTACCCGAGAAGCGGTAGACCGGCTCCCAATCGGTTACGTCTTTCATGTCGGACAGGTCGATGTCGGCGGTCAGCAGGATGTAAACATCCCCGGGAACCTCCGACTTGTTGATCTCCCAGAACAGATCGGCAAGCTCGTCGGCAGAGCCGATCTTCTTGGCATCTGCGGGAACCGCGGGATCGGGATTCCCCGATGTGACCGGCGTCTCGGCAGTCGTGCCCGCCGTTGTTACAGATCCCACAGTGGTAACGGGCGTTGAGGTGGTCACCGACGGCGCAGAGGACGTTACAGGGGTGGAAGTGGAAACATCGGGCGTCGAGGACGTGCTGGGTGCTCCATTGGTGGATGCAGCCGTAGACGCGGGAGCCTTCGAGGATACCGACACCGTGGTCGTGCCATCCTCACCCGAGCCGCAAGCGGCAAGGGCGGAAAGAGTCAAAATCAGAGCAATTATTCCTGTAATCAGTTTTTTCATAATGATTTCCTCCATGTAGGATAAGCTTGTCGGATTTCTCCGACTTTGTCCAATTATTCTATCACTTTTCGCAGAATTTGTCGTCCCGTTTTTCGTGGAAAGCGTCCAATATTTTACGAAAAAAGTCGATCTGTCCGATATTTTATGATTCCCGGGAAAAACGATTGACTTTTTCCCGGATTCATGCTAGAATTGGTTCGTTCAAGATTCAAAATACGGAGGCAAAACCCATGAAACAGTCCAAAACCGCCCGTCTGCTTCTTCTGGTGCTGGCTTTATCCGCGCTACTGACCGGCTGTACACAAACGCCGGCAGTCACAGACGGAACCGGCAGTACATCGATCACCACAACGGCTCCGGGAACCACTTCGCAGTCGCCCGATACGCACCCCGCGCCGGAGATCACCTACGACGAGACGCTGACCCTGCAAAACTACACGAAAACCGCCGACTGTTCTTCCCTTTTCTACAGCAACGGCAGCTTCAAGGATGTTATGGTGGGCGATCCCTTCCTCTATTACGACGAGGACAGCGCCACATTCTATCTCTACGGAACCACGAGAAAGTACTCCAATCCCGGCAAGATCGAAGAGACCTTCTGCTACTACACCTCCAAGGACATGGTCAACTGGGAGAGCGGCGGAGCCTGCTTCAAGCCCGGCCGTACCGACTGGTGCAAGAGCCGTCTCTGGGCGCCCGAGGTCTATAAGATCGACGGCAAGTACTACATGTACTACACGGCTGCCGCCTCGGACAGCGCAACCCTGCACACTTCGGTAGCCGTGGCCGACACTCCCGCCGGTCCCTTTACCAATAAGGTAGCCGACGGCATCGACGGCAAGTCCGCGCTCTTCAACTTCGGCGAGAACTTCCCCACCATCGACAGCACCCTCTTCATCGATGACGACGGGACGCTCTACCTCTACTTCGTCCGTGACCAGATCGGCGACAACGCCAGC
>CAYOON010000305.1:0-2404 GCA_964405595.1 uncultured Lachnospiraceae bacterium
CCCGCTGCCGCCGATCCCGACGGACGGGTGCGCACGTCCTTTAATCAGACGGTAACGGCAACCGGCAGGCTCTCGTCCACCGAGCCGAATCTGCAAAACATCCCTATCCGTACAGAACTCGGTCGGGAACTGCGGAAGTTCTTCCCCGCCCCCGAAGGCTACAGCCTGATCGACGCCGACTACTCGCAGATCGAGCTTCGGCTGCTGGCGCACATTTCGGGCGATCCCATCATGATTGATGCCTTCAACAGCGGCGCGGACATTCACACCATCACGGCGTCGCAGGTATTCGGCGTTCCGCCGGAGGAGGTCACCTCCGAGATGCGCAAGCGCGCCAAGGCGGTAAACTTCGGCATCGTCTACGGCATCGGCGACTACTCGCTGTCGCAGGATCTGAACATCACGAAAGCCCAGGCCGCCGACTACATCCGCACCTACAAATCGCGGTACAAGGGCGTTGAGGAATACCTTTCGGCGATCGTAGAGCAGGCGTACCGGGACAAATTCGTAACGTCCATGCTCGGCCGCCGTCGGGCGATCCCCGAGCTATCGGCACCGCAGAAGATGATGATCGCCTTCGGCGAACGGGTAGCGATGAACAGCCCGATTCAGGGAAGCGCCGCCGACATCATCAAGCTGGCGATGGTGGGTGTTGAGCGCGCCCTGTCGGAAAGCGGGCTGGACGCCAGACTGATCATGCAGGTACACGACGAGCTGATCGTGGAGGCATCGGACGCCGACGCCCCCGCCGCCGCCGAAATCCTGCGCCGCGAGATGGAATCGGCACTGAAACTGTCCGTCCCCCTGACCGCCGACGTAAAAATCGGTAAGCGGTGGCATGACTGTCATTGAATAAGGAAAGACCGGGACTTGGGGTTATCGCCCAAGTCCCGGTCTTTTCCCTCTTGACATTTTCAGAACATTACGGTGCTGTTTGTTTTTTGGGGTGCGTAGCCGAAACTACGCACGAAAAACACATAACTCCCGTCGCGAAACAATTTCAAAATTCTGATAATCAACATGTGAAATATGGAGCATGTATTTTTGCCAAATGTCAAAAGCGGATAACAGATTATCGGAAAACCGATCTCTGACTGCACGCCGGGCATTCCGGTTATTCGCCCCGGGCGGTCAAAAAATCCTCCTTAAGCATTCCGTACAGATAGTAATCACAATAGGTTAAATTGAATTTTCCCTGCCGGATCAGCCCTTCCCTTGTAAATCCGCATTTTTCGAGCACCCTGCCGGACGCCGTATTTCTTGCATCAACATCCGTCCAAAGCCGTTGTATTTCCGTATTCGTAAAACAAAATTCCACGGCGGCCTTGAGTGCCTCCGTTGTCAACCCGTTTCTCCAATAGGATTTGGACAGCCGATAGGCAACCTTCGCCATTCTGCTGTTTTCAATCTCAAAAATGCTGACCTCTCCAATCACCTTTGCGGTCGATTTCAACACAATCCCCCACTCAAAATCAGCGCTCGGCTTTCTCTTGATGTGCGGACGCGGATCGACAAACATCTCCTTTGGGTTTAACTCCTTCTTATGAGCAGGTCTTCCCCAATAGGTATATAAATCGGGATCGGGCAGCCATTCCTGCAAATCCTCGGCATCCTCAACCGTAAGCGGGCGAAGGATCAACCGGTCTGTTTCCAAAACGGGCTTATTGATCAGATAATCTTTTATTGCCATTTCATTACCATCTTTCTATTCTCGCTGTCAATGCCGAAAAGGGGCTGTAAAAAAGTCCTCATTTCCAAAAGCAAAACAGAAAACCAGCCAAAGTCAAGCATTTATGCCCGATTCCGACCGAGGTTCCCCTTTTTCGGGTGCACAGCTTCGGTTGCGCACTTTTGTTTGAATACCAAAAATTCCGGGACTTACGGCTATCCGCAAGTTCCGGTATTTTTGTACAGATTCAGTCTTGTTCAACGTCTGCCATGCCCAGGTACTTTCCTGTGACTTTCAGAACGCCGTCGTTCAGTACGGTATGCTCTCCGTCAAGCAGCGCTGCACAAAGGGCACTGTCTTCGCTTGAGAAATCGTCCTCATATATAACGGCGCCGGTCGCGTCGGTGATCTTCAGATTGTCGAACTCGCCGATCTCGAGTGTATTTCCGTTATTGTAGGCTTCGCAGCGGAAGCCGACCATACCCAGCGTATCGGTGAGAACAAGATCATATACCATGTCCGTGGTGTATACGCTGACGCCGTTAATCAGCGTCTCAATAACACCCGTATCCGACACGCGGAGGGTCATGTGATACTGCGTGCCGCATTCGGCGGAAAGCTCCTCCAGCCCATCCTGTTCGCCCAGCACAATCTCTTCAAAGCAGAGCGCCGATCCGTTCTCCCACAGATGCGGACGCAGATAGAGCTTTCCGTCGTTGTGCTCGCCAAGGGAAA
>CAYOON010000306.1:0-2401 GCA_964405595.1 uncultured Lachnospiraceae bacterium
TAAGAAATATTTTATGCGGTGTACTTTGTATAAACCGCACAAACATCGAGTAGAAGGAGAAACGTATAGCTTATGAAGAGAATAATCAGCGGTTGTCTTTGTTTTGCGCTGCTGGCGGTTGGACTGCCGCTGACAGCGTGCAAATCCGGGAAGGATCCCGGGGGAACTACCGGAACCGTAGGTGGAACCGGGGTCGGAACCGGAATTGGCGAACAAACTACGAACAAGGGAGAATCGACCGATATGAACGCACAGATTTACAATATGCTGACCGACGACTTGCCAACCCCTGTGGGAATTGACGACGCAAAGCCGGCGTTTAGCTGGAAGGTGCATTCCGATACCATCGGATGGCTCCAGACTGCCTATCAGATTGTTGTCAAAAAGGACGACAGCGTGGTCTGGGACAGCGGAAAGGTGGAGAGCGGCGTCTCGGTGGGAATCGAGTATGATGGGGAGCCCCTTGCGTCCTCCACGGAATATAGCTGGCAGGTATCCGTCTGGGATCAGACGGGAACGGTTACCGTGTCCCCCAAGGATACCTTTGAAATGGGTCTCCTTGAGAAGAACGCTTTCGGCGACACCAAGTGGATCAGCGCCGGCGACGGCAATCTCCATTCGGGAACGACCTACACCATTGATTTCGACTTCATCATTGAACGGGACAATCAGGGCTTCTGCTTCGGCGTTTCCGACAGCGGAAATCTCGTCATGTGGCAGGTCAATACATGGACAAGCAAGGGCAGAGTCCTTCTGCGCCCCCACTTCAAGTCGGGCGGGAACTGGGTCGCCTATCCCGGCGGTCCCGGGAACGTGAAGGCGGTTGACGTGACCGACGTCATCGGATATGACGGCAACGAGATTATCGGCAAAAAGATCCACGAGCGGATCGAGGTGAACGGCAGGACGATCAAAACCTACTTCGGTTCCGACGCCGATCATCTCGCCCTTGCAAGCACCTACACCCATACGACTACCATCCCCCTGAACAATATCGGAATCCGGCACAATAGCGGCGATTCCGGCGTGGAATTTGCTTCCTATGACAACATCGTCATAAAGGATGCCGACGGGAAGGTGATCTATGAGAACGATTTCTCCTCCCCGGTAAACAACTTTGTCGGCGGTTCGTACAGCTCCGTTGAGGACGGAATGCTGAAGGTCGGTACCACCGAGCTGGTGAAGGAGCATGTGTACATCCTTGCGAAAAAGAGCCTGCCCGCGTTCAGAAAGTCCTTTACAATCAGCAAGGAGTTGGTTTCCGCAAAGCTGTACACCTCCGGACTGGGCGTTTATGAGTCCTATATCAACGGCGAGCGCGTAGGCCGCCTGATGCCCGACGGCAGTATCGCCTATCACGAGCTGAAGCCCGGCTTTACCGAGATGGCCGACCGCAAATTCTACAGCAGCTATGATGTCACGCATATGATCAAGGGCGGCTCGGAGAACGTGCTTTCCGCGGTGGTTTCAAGTTCTTGGTGGAGCGACAAGGTCGCCGGAAACTACGGTAAGAACGACGCCTATCTTGCGAAGCTGATCCTCACCTATTCGGACGGTACGCAGCAGACGATCGTTACCGATACATCTTGGAAAACCGCTTATGCCAGTCCGGTAGTCTCCGCCGAAATCTTCGCCGGAGAGACCTACGACGCGCGGATCGGTCAGGATTGGATGCTGCCCGGATATAACGACAGCGAATGGGACAGTGTCACCGTGAACACCGAGTTCAATGGTACCATTTGCGCATGGAGCGGCTCGCCGGTCACCGTCAGGGAGGATTTGGAGCGGGACGTGCAGAGCGTCACCGTCTATCAGGGCGCAACAGACGCCAACGCCTCGCGCTACGGGAAGATTAACGTGATCCGCAGCTACAAAAACGAGAGCTTTGAGCTGAAACCCGGCGAAACCGCGCTGGTGGACTTCGGTCAGAACTTCGCGGGCTGGGAGGCGTTCACCGTCACCGGAAGCGCGGGCACACAGTTGACGATCACGCACGGCGAGATCCTCAACGACGGCAACGGCGCGAAATCCCGCGGCTGCGACGGTCCCGAGGGAAGCATCTACAACGCTAACTACCGCACGGCGGCTGCAACTACCAAGTATATCCTGAACGGGCAGGGAAGCGAATCCTACCATCCCTCCTTCACCTACTACGGTTTCCGCTATATCGAGATCACGACCGACGCCCCGGTGACGATCCACAGCATCCGCGGGCAGGTAGTCACTTCGGTGGAGAAGGACACCGGCTTTATCGAGACTTCGGATAAGGACGTCAATCAACTGATCAGTAACATCCGCTGGGGACAGTACTCCAACTATCTGAGCGTTCCCACCGACTGCCCGCAGAGAGACGAGCGGCAGGGCTGGACGGCGGATACCCATGTATTCTCCGAGGCAGGCG
>CAYOON010000307.1:0-2399 GCA_964405595.1 uncultured Lachnospiraceae bacterium
GCTGTACGGCGATCCCTACTTTGTCTCGCTGGTGCGGGAGAGATGGTCGCAGCTTGAAGACGCGCTGGACGAGATGGTAGACAGTATGGATTACTATTACAATCTGCTGTCCAAGGCGGAAACGCTGGAGTACGCTAAGTTCTCAAGCGATCCCTTCGAACGGGATTTCGCATGGCGTACGGGCGGAAGATCCTTCAAGGACGAATGCAATCAGCTGAAAACCTTCCTGCAAAGGAGGATCGCATGGCTGGATGAGCAGTTTGCGAAGCGCGATCCGAATATAGAGGGCTTCGGAATGCAGACCGACGGATCGCTGATCCTGAAGTTGTCCGGCAGCTCGATAACATCGGGCGGTGGCATTGCCGACTTCCGTCTGACCCGTTCTACGAATGATTTCACGCTGGCGATTACCTCGGCGCACAACTGTACGGCAGAGATCTGGATCAACGGCGTATGCAAGTATAATCTGGGACTGACGAAAAACACCCAGCGGACGCAAGCTCTGTCGGGCAAGGATATGCTTCCCGGGATCAACACGATCACGGTCTACCAGTACCAAGGCGATCAGCTGTACGGCGTAAACTATCTGACGCTGTCGCTGGACGGAACCAAGCGCGCCGCGCCTTCGGCGGGCAGCTATACAGGCGGGTATGTCGATAAGATCGTCCAGCCGCCGAAAACGCAGGGAGGAGAGAAGCCTCCGGTCACGTCTGTCTCTACGGAGAAACCTCCTGTACAGAGCACGCAAAAGCCTGTCACCGGTCAGCCTCCGATCGTGAGCGATCCGGCAGGAACCACGTCGCGGCAGGATCCCGCCGGCAGTACGCCGATTGTAACGACATCGACGAAAACCCCGGCCACCTCCGGCGATCAGACCAATCCGGCAGTATCCACCGGAACGGGGACGGGGACGGGAACCGGAATCGGAACAGGCTCGGGATCGGAAAGCCAGCCCCCGAAGACACCCACGCCGACAGGCGGAACCGCCGACATTGATCCGGTGAATCCCGAACCGCCGGATACCGAGAAGGACGGTGGAATTTTGCCCGTCATAATCGCCGCAGTCGCGGTGATTGCCGCCGGTGCGGTTGCCGCAGTAATCATCGTGATTCGGAAAAAGCGGAAAGAATAACAGAAAAAGAACTGCCGCACAACCGTGCGGCAGTCCTTTTGTTTAATCGGATATTTCCGGGATAGTTGCGTCCTTTTGACGCACGGCGGAGGATACTGCGGTGACGATTCCGGTACTGTCTCCGGCCTTGCCGGCTTCGGGCTCGCCGTCCGTTGTGTCTTCAATATAGATCAGCTCGTAGCCCTTGCAGTTTTTCAGTACATACTGCACGAACGCCTCGGTCTTCTCCGTTCCGATGAAGTAAGCAAGCCCCCGTCCCATGAGGTTGGTGGTGATATAGCCGTTGTCGGTAACGCCCAGCGACAGGTTCTGAATCCCCAGCATCGGCACACTTACCGATACCGACATCAACTTCCGATAGTTCAGCGATTCGTATTCGCTGTCGGAAGCGGTGACCACATCCCGATCGGCGAGCAGTCCCCAAATCTTCTCGGCGGGAATTTCCGGGAATTCCACAGTAATGGGCTTATTGTTCCGCTTGAAGTAGTAGAAGCCGCTGCCGAAGGTCAGATTCTCTTCCAGCGATAGTCCATCCACCAGATCGCCCAGCGTAGACGGACGGTAGTAGTGGTCGATATAGGCATACGCCGTCTTTTCGCCGTTTAGCAGTACCGCGATCGCGCAGCTGGGGTCGATTCCCTCGATTCTGTGCAATACGCCGTTTGTCTGATGGTAGCTGTCGGTATAGATGTCCTGACCGGTAAGCACAGTCTCGCCGAGCCTTTCTCCCAGCAGATCGCCGGAAATCGCGCATCCGTCGAAGTTGTATGATGTCGATGCACCGTACCAGACATTCTTGTACTGAACCACCGGATAGCGCTCTATGGTATTCTTTTCTTCCCATTTTTTATATAGCCATACTCGTTGTTATCCCCGTCAGGGTAAAAGACGGCAGCTTCCAGCTTCACATTCACATATTTGGTCTCCCAGACCCTCCGATCGCCGTCGTCCCGATTCAGCATCAGAGCGGCAGTGACCAGCGCCAGCGAGCAGCAGAGGGTGGCGGCAATTCCGATGACCAGAATCCGTCTTTTCCGAAAGCGCGAAGTAGGCGTCACCAATGTCAGATCGCTCTCTTCGATATATTCGTCCCGCACGTTTGACAGCGCGGATAAAAGCTTCTCTTGTTTCGTCATATCGTAAAACCTTCCTTTTCCAAAAAATTTTTGAGTTCCCGTCTTGCGCGAAGCAGGGTCATTTTCACGCTGCTTTGACTCTTGTCCAAAGCGGTGGCGATTTGCTCGATCGACAGCATGTGCCAGTACCT
>CAYOON010000308.1:0-2385 GCA_964405595.1 uncultured Lachnospiraceae bacterium
CACAAGACCAACCGTCTCAAACCGGGGATCATTTTTGTCGAGTATGTAGTCAAGATAGGTTTTTCCGTATCCGCCAATCCCCAAAATTGCCAGCTTTATCTTTTTCATCGTATCCCTCCAACGGACAGTATTCCTATGATTCATTATAATATATTCCGCATCGAAGATACAAGATAAATTCGATTTATTTTTATGTAAATCTTGCAAATGACAAAAAAATGTGCTATACTGAAACCGGAGGTGGGAACCGTGAATAAAACCGTGCGAGAAGTATATTTTTCCCGTAACCCCTTTACAGAACCCGAGCACTATCATGACTGCCATCAAATCCTATATATCAAAAAGGGGATGGCAGAGTTTACCGTAAGTGGCAGAACAAGGATAGTCGGAGAGGGCTGCATGATGGTTATCAGCCGCTATGAACACCACTTCGTAAAAGCGATTTCCGAGGATTATCAGCGGTATGTGCTCAAAATCAACCCTTTTTCCGCAAGCGTACCCGCGGTGTTTTCTCTGCTTTTCAACCGTCCGAAGGGATTTGACAATCTGTTTGATCTAATTGACTTCCGGCAGGAGGCAGAGTATCTTCTTGACAGGATGATTCTCGAGGAGGTGTCAAAGAAGCCGCTGGGCGATGAGATGCTTGAACTGCTTGTTACCGAGTTTCTGATCTGCGTCTACCGCCGCTATCCGGAGCGATTCAGCGCGCTTGAGAACAGTGATTTTGCGATCGTTCTCCAAATCCAGCGGCGCTTTGAAGAGGATTTCAAAGAAAATTATTCTTTGGGGAATATCGCAAAAGAATATGGAATCAGTGCCTCTTCCCTTTCCCATAAATTCAAGGATGTTACCGGTGTATCCGTTATGGAGTACCTCAAACTTTGCCGCATTGCCGGCGCAAAGAACTACCTTGCCACAACCGCTATGAGCATAGGTGAAATTGTTGAAGCCTGTGGATTCGGTGACGCAAGCAATTTCAGCCGTACATTCAGGGAACAGAACGGGCTGTCCCCCAAGGAATTCAGACGAATCGTGAATAATGAATAGAACCGCATAGCTCTATCCATAACGAAGGATGCCGCACAACAGTACGGCATCCCGATTTTTTATGTATAAGAATTCACGGCAGAATCTCGCGGAAAGATCGGATCGACAGGTCGGCGATTTTCCGCTTCTCTTCCTCTAAATCAGCGGCGGTAAGGTCGTAGCAGGAGACGGTCGGAAATCCAGCGTCATGGGCTGTTTTCAGGGCGTAGTAGGCATCCTCGAAGACGAGGCATTCCGACGGCTTCAATCCGAAGGACTCTGCGGCGATCTGGTAGATCTCCGGGTGATCCTTTCCGTAGCCCACATCGGTACAGGTATACAGCCGCTCCAGATAGGGGAAGATTCCGGTGCGCTTCAGGATCATCTCGACCAGATAGCGATCGGTTGCCGTGGCAAGGCAGATGTGGATATGGTTTTGTTTGAGCAGTTCCAGCAGCTCCAGCGCCCCCTCTTTGGGCATGGCAACCGAACGATAGTATTCCTCGACAACGTGATTCACGTCCGCCATAATCTTCTCGTGGGGGTCGGTGATCCCGTATTCTGCTGCAAAATAGTCGGCGATCTGGTTCATGGACATGGGACGGGTATCCTCCCGCCACTCGGGGCGGGGCGTGAGTCCCTTTTCCTGCAGATAGATGCCTCCGGCTTCCTCCCAGATTCCCATAGAGTCGGTCAGCGTGCCGTCCATATCAAAAATTACACAGCGTATTTCATCTTTATTGATCATTTTTCGTCCTTTCTTACAGCCGGGTGCGATTTCGGATGATTTCGGCGATTTCTTCGATATTTCCGTCTAAAATCATCCACACGCGGCCGTTTCTAACGGTGATTTTACTTTCTTGTCCGATAAACTCATTGGAAACCCCGATCGGAAAGTCCGGCGTCATCGGATAGCCTTGCAACGGGTATTTCAACCCTTCAATGGTGACGTCTGCACGGTCTCCTACGCAGAAGAGCGACAGCACGCCGCTGTGCCCGGCATGAAAGGAAACCGATTCGTCGGACAGCAGGGTGATTACCTTGCCGTCGCCGATCAGATAGCCGTGATTTTTCTCGGTTTCAGAGCTTTTTTCGAGAAAAGCAAGGGTCTGGAGGTTTGCGAGGGTATGATCCAATCTGCCGCCGAGTCCGCCGGCAATTACAAACTCATGGTAGCACCGCGCAAGCCCTTCACGGACGGCAAGAAGAGTGTCGGTATCGTCCTTCTGCGCGGGATGGACGACGATTTTGCCATCATCCGCTTGCGGGACAGCCCCGAGAGAATCAAAGTCTCCTACAATCAGACCGGCTTCCAGCCCAAACCGCTCCAGATGCCGCACTCCGGCATCGGCGGCAATA
>CAYOON010000309.1:0-2373 GCA_964405595.1 uncultured Lachnospiraceae bacterium
CGCTCCTTGATGGTGAACATATACTTCTTTTCGCTGTTGGAGCAGATACAGACAACCACTTCATCGAACATTCCAGCCGAACGGGCGATTATTTCCATATGTCCCAGCGTCGGGGGATCAAAGCTGCCGGTTATCAAGACTTTCATTCAAAACTCACCTCATTTACCAGTACGGTAATATAGATTCTGCCGTATTTCGCGAATTTCCGCAGTTTCAGCCCGTCCTTTTGCACGGGTTTCTCGCTGTCCGACTCGCAGATCACGATTCCGCCCGGGGCAATCAGATTCGCCCGGAGCAAGCGGTCGAGCGCGTCGGGAATCAGGTTCTGGGCGTAGGGGGGATCCAGAAAGATGATGTCGAAGGAATCCTTGCCGTGATAGGTACGGATCAGGCTCTTGTAGTCGGTTTCGAAGATCCGAAGATCGGATCCCAGCCCGGTTCTCGCCGCGTTGGAGCGGATCACCGACACCGCTTCCCTGCTGCTGTCGCAGACCACCGCCGATCCTGCGCCTCTGGACAGCGCCTCCAGCACCATCTGACCGCTTCCGCCGAAGAGATCCAGCACGCGGGTATTTTCCAGCTCAAACTGGATCATGGAGAAGACCGCTTCCTTGACCCGTTCCGCCGTCGGTCGGGTGATCTCCTCGCCTTTCGGGGCATCCAGTCGGACTCCTCTCGCTTTTCCGCTGATAATTCGCATGATTTACTTCCTTTCATTGGTAAAACTATAACGTCATAAGGTTTTCGTAAGCGCGGTTTGCCTTTCTTCAAAAGGCGACGAAGTCAAGGGCGTGCAACCCTTATTTAATCTCGATTATGAATCAATTCGATACAGTTTATCTGTATTTTTCAAGGCGATAGAGTAGCTCTTCATCTAATTCAGCAACTCCATTTTTATATTCATATCCCATTTTTTTGTAGAACTCTACTGCTGTAATAGAAGCAGGAATTTCAATCCGATTTGCTCTTAAAAAGAATTCATCTTGTTCAAGCGTTTGAATAATCTGTTTGCCAATTCCCTTTCCCTGATACTCGGGCAGCACAAAAATAGTCAACAAAATACTTTCTGTAGTACTTCCCCAATACCCTGCAATGGCACCGCACCCTACAACTCGTGAATGATCACAAACCACATACATATGACCGCTTTGCGCTCTTTCAATCAGCACTTCGGGTGAATGGGAGGCTATATTGGCTTCAATGTATTCTTTCGAGTAGTCTTTGCTATTGCTTATTGTTAGTGTTTTAGCAATAACTTGTGCTGTTTCTGTTGCATCCTGTGGTTGAAATCTCCGTATTTCCATCTAACTTCACCTTAAAGATCCGCATTTCATGTCTGCGCTTTTTCCTCAATTTCCTTTGCATGATAGTGCCGATAGACATTCTCTCCGTCCGCTTTGGAGACTCCCTTTACCGACGCGATTTCCTCTGCCGAGGCCTGCTTGATCTTCCCGATCGTGCCGAAATGGGACAGCAGGATCGCCGCCTTTTTGGCACCGATTCCCGGGATGTCCTGCAAGGTGGAACGGCGCATGGTCTTTTCCTTTGCCTTGCGCATCCTGCCGATGGTGTAGCGGTGTACCTCTTCCTGTATTTTATAGACGAACACAAACACCGACTGCTCCCTCGCGATACTGATTTCGCACTCTCCGTCAGTGATCGCGCGGGTTTTGTGGAAATCGTCCTTGACCATGCCGAACACCGGAACGTCCACATTCAGCTCGGCAAACAGTTCCTTCACAACGCCGACGTGTCCCTTGCCGCCGTCCAGCAGGAAAAGATCGGGCAGCGGCTGTTCGTCGGCGTGGGCGATCCGGCGGGTCAGCGCCTCTCGCATGGAGGTATAGTCGTCCTGGGACTTGGTAGTGCGGATTTTGTAGGTTCGGTAGCCCTTTTTATCGAATTTGCCGTTTTTCACCGAGATTATACCGGCGGTGATGTTCTCGTCGCCGTAGTTGGATATGTCGATGGACTCGATATGCTCGGGTACCACCTCCAGCGACAGCATGGACGCCAGCTTGATCAGCGTTTCGTTATCCTTTTCGGCGTCAGCAAGGTACTGTCTGGCGTGCAGAGCGGCGTTCTCCTGCACCATCTCGCAGAGCTGGCGTAGTTCTCCCCGCTGCGGAATCCGCACGCTGACCTTTGCGGACGCAAGCTCGGTAAGCATGGTTTCCATGATCCCGACCTGATCCTCTCCCACCTCAAAGCCGATCAGCAGCGTCCGGGGGATATACTCCCGTCTTGCGTACATGTCGCACAAAAATGACACAACTGAGGATTCGTCCACGATCTGTTCGGCGGTAAAGATAAAGTTATCCGAATCGACCACCGCGCCCCCTCTGACATAGTATATGGCGAGACAGGAGCAGG
>CAYOON010000310.1:0-2352 GCA_964405595.1 uncultured Lachnospiraceae bacterium
GTAGCGGTTCAGGCTGTCCCGGGTCAGGGCGACCTCCCGGTCCCGGCTGTCCCGATAGGGCAGGGACATTTCCAGAAATTCCCGATCCTCGGTGGCGCGAAGATAGCGACCGACTGCCGCGCATAGCCCGGACATCCGGGACGGATAATCGCCCGAGGCAGGCAGATCGGACAGACAGCCGATCAGCCGCTCCCGGAAGAGTTCGGGATTGTAGAGGTTCAGGAACAGGAAGGCGGAAATATCCCCCGGTGAATACAGCTTGCTCCACAGATAGGCGCGTCTGACGAATTCGGGATCGGGCAGACCGTTTTCTACCCACAGCGTGTCAAAAATCCGTCCGTTTTGCGCGTATTCGGCGAAAGCGGCGAGAAAATCCTCTTTCGTGCGGTATTTCTCCCGGATTTCGTAGTATTCCCGTTGATTTTCACGGGAAAACGCCCCCAACAGGATGCCGACGCCCTCGTCAAGCGGGTATTTACTGACAAACACCGCCGGATCACCCGCCCCCCGCAGGAAGAAGGTCGTGTCCGATTCCCGGGCGATCTGTACATCCCGATCGGCAATCTCCCGTCCGAAGGGGAGGACGGAAAGCTCCAGCGAATCGGCGGGACAGCCTTCGCAGAGGATCAGCTTGAGCGGAAGAGTTGGATCGCAGCCGATCCGGATCCGTCCCTCGAAGGGAGCGTGGAGCCGATAGCTTGCGCATTCGTCGGTGAAGTCGCATTCGTCGGAGAGCGCCAGCAGATCGGTGACTTTGCCGTCCTGTGATCGGAAGAGCAGCCGCTCGCCGATAAAGTCGGACAGTGCGCCATAGGGCGGCAGGGTGATGGGTCGATCGGTGCCTTCGCCAAGATAGCTGCATCCCATCCGATGGGGGGAAAGCAGGGTGATGAAGCGGTCGTTTCCATAGGGGCAGAGTTCAAAGGAAGCGGCGGACGGGGAGGCAGGCGCGGTCGATTTCCCATATACGGCGATCCGATCCATGCAGATTTCGGTGATCGAGTCCTGACTGCCGATCGAACGCGCCGGGATCGGATTCCTCGGATCGTGCAGCCGCACCGATGCATGGGAATAGGGCATGACCTCTCTGCTGAATCGGCGGTAGGCATCCATATCCCCGCAGATGACCGTCAGATCCATGGGGAAGCCCCGCCGGTTCAGTCTTTTTGCGGTGTCCGGGAAGGAAATCAGCTTCTCTCTCGGCAGATCACCCGCCGGAGCGATGGCAAGAGAGCCTGCCTCACATTCGGCATGGGCAAAGAGACAGCCTGCCAGCATCCATTCGGCGATGGGATCGGGATTTGGGATCATCCCCGGATCGGCATCCCGCCTTCCCGCAAGGGCGCGGAAGGTCGAAAGCAGCGCATCCCGGCTGTCGCCGACGGCGATTCGGAAGGTGATCTCCCGCCGCTCGGTCAGGATCCGTACCATCCCGAAGAGCAGATTCTCGGTGGGATGCTCGCAGCTCGGCTTGGGAGATCCGAGGGCTGCCCGCAGATCGGCGTCGGTATAGCCGATGGGAAGAACCCGGCTGTCGGTGCAAAGGTCGATTTTCGGCTCCTCCATGGTGGATCCGATTCCCAGATAGCCGACTTCCGTGCGGAAGACGATCAGATTCATTCCCGGAAGCGATTCGGTCGATCCCTGTCCGTCCGGGTCCTGAAAGCAGAGGAAAAGTCCGGCGGCAAGCGATCCCGCGCCCCCGTCGCAGCGGATGCGAAGGGTCATGACGGGCTGATCTTCGTCGATGCCGATCTCGGTACGGCAGACGATGCCGGGATCCTCCAGCGTGTAGAGCGCCTGATTTTCATTGTAGGTCAGCGTACCGCCAAGGGGGGAGAAGGCGCGCTCGGACAGGCTGACCATCAGTCGTAGACTTTCCGAAAGCTCGCCCGGCGAACGGGGATCGAAGCAGAATCGGTTGATCGGACGCCCGTTTCGCCGAAGCTGGAAGTGTCCTGCGCCCGACAGGATCGCCGAAAGTTCTCCGCCGATCGAGCAAATCGTCAGCGGGCGAAGGGATGGATTCTGCTCCGCTCTCTCGCCTGCACTGGGATCGGGCGGGGGATTTTGTGCTCTGCGCCGACTTTCGGAATCGGCGGTATCCGGCATTTTCCGTTGGAGCAGCGGCATACAGGCGGCAATGCTCGGATCGGACATCAGCCGCTTCTCGAAGGCACGGTCGCAGAGCAGATTGGCGGCAGAGATCAGGGTCAGTGCCTGATGGGCAGTCCGATAGACCTCGGGAATCGCGAAGGACGCGCCTACCCGTCCCTGATTGTAGTCGATGGCGTCGTAGAAGCCGTATGCGCCGAGCGCGCCCATCCGCTCCATGGTGCGCAGATTGGAGAT
>CAYOON010000311.1:0-2336 GCA_964405595.1 uncultured Lachnospiraceae bacterium
ACAGGATGCCTGCCGATGGGGGCGTCGATGTCGCCCAGCTCTGCCTTCATCCGACCGACAATCACGGCCTGATAGGAGCGAAGGAAACTATGCTCGGCGATCTGTTTCGCCAGTCCCAGATGAGCGGCATCGTTCTTGGCGACGATCAGCAGCCCGCTGGTGTCCTTGTCGATGCGGTGGACGATGCCCGGGCGGATTACCCCGTTTATGGAGGATAAACGGTCACCGCAGTGCCAGAGCAGCGCGTTGACCAGCGTCCCGTCCGGATTGCCGGGTGCGGGATGAACCACCATTCCCTTGGGCTTGTTGACCACCAGCAGATCGGCATCCTCGTAGACGATCTCGATCGGGATGTTCTGGGGAAGGACGTCGCAGGGGATGGGTTCGGGCAGGGTTACGTCCACCGTATCATTCGGGCGCAGCTTGTAGTTTTTGGCGACTGCGATCCCGCCGATCCTGACTTCGCCCTTTTCCAGCAGTTTTTGAGCGGCGGAGCGAGTGCATTCGCACCGCTCCGCCACAAATTGGTCGATTCTCTTGCCTATATCGGCAATTTCAGGTGTATAAATCATGATTCTGTTCCGTTTTGGTCGGATTTTTCCGGGGTTTCGTTGAAATCCGGAGTTATTTGCTCTTCTGACGGCTCGATTTGCTCTGCCGCAGGCTCAATCTGCGCCGCGGAATCCTCCCGGATCCCTGCGGGGCTCTTTTTCTTCTCGGCGTTCTCCTTGACCCAGTCCAGGATCACAGCCAGCATGAAAAGTCCGGCACCCACGCAGACGAAAATGTCGGCCACGTTGAAAATATAGCCCCAGATCTTGGGAAAGGCGATAAAATCCACGAAGTCCACCACCTCGCCGTAGCCGATCCGGCTGCCGTAGAAGGTGCGGTCGATCATGTTGCCGAATCCCCCGCCTGCGATCATGGCAAGGGCGGTGGTATACAGCCAGGACAGCTTTTTCGCAAGGAACAGGTAGGCGACAATCACGATCACCACCAGCGGCGAGAGGATCATGAACAGCCAGCGGGCGTTTCCGAACAGCCCCATGGCGGCGGCGGGATTGGTGATATAGGTCAACCGCAGCACGCCGGGGATCAGGACGATCGACTGTCCAACCTCCATATTCCCCGCCACCAGCTGCTTGGTCAGCTGATCCAGCCCCAGCACCGCCAGTACGATGGCAACGCCAACAAATCCTCTTATAAGCCGAGTATTCTTGCGCATCTCTTGCATACGAATCCTTCTCCGTCGGCTACCGGATCATCCACATACATCCAGCAGCGGTCGCACTTGGTTCCCTCTGCGGGTTTTACGACGATGCCGATGCCGCTTTCTGTTTCCGTGAACGCCTCGGCAGGCGCGGTTTCTCCGATTACACGGGTCTTCGACACGATGAAGATCGCGGAAAGCTCGTCAGCGAGCGCGTTCAGGAGCGCCAGATTCTCGCCGTCGGCGTAGATGGTCAGGTCGGCGTCCAGCGATTTTCCGATCTTCTTCTCATTCCGGGCAACCTCCAACGCCTTCATGACATCGTCGCGCAGGCGGAAGATTCCCTCGTATTTCGCCTCGATCTCCGGGAAGCAGAGTGCCTCGTCGTAAACGGGCATCAGGTTGAGCATGATGCTCTCTTTATCGTCCGACACGGCGTGGGGCATGATCTGCCAAATCTCCTCGGCGGTATAGGCAAGAATAGGAGCGATCAGCCGGGTCATAGCCGACAGAACGATATACATAGCGGTCTGGGCACTGCGTCTCTCGGCGCTCTCTCTTCCCTCCACGTAGGTGCGATCCTTGCTGATGTCGATGTACAGCTTGGACAGATCGTTAGTGCAGAAGTTATTCAGCGCCTGACAGATCAGGTGGAACTCGTAGCGGTCGTAGGCCTCTCTTGCCACCTTCACGAAGGCGTTCAGGCGGGAAAGGATCCACTTGTCGATCTCGGTCAGCTCGGGCAGCGGCAGGCTGTCTCTGTCGGGATCGAAGTCGGAGCCGTTGTCGCCAAGATTTGCCAGCAGAATACGGGCGGTATTGCGGAATTTTCTGTAGGATTCGGAAAGCTGCTTGAAGATCACGTCCGAACAGCGAACGTCCATCCGATAGTCTGCGGACGCTACCCACAGACGCACGATATCGGCGCCGTATTTAGGTACCACGTCGTCAGGCAGAACCGAGTTACCCTTGGACTTGTGCATGGCCTCGCCCTTGCCGTCCACGACCCAGCCGTGGGTCAGAACCTGCTTATAGGGCGCGCCCTCTCCCTTTGCGCCCACAGCGCAGAGCAGCGAGGACTGGAACCATCCGCGGTACTGGTCTGCTCCCTCCAGATAGAGGTCAA
>CAYOON010000312.1:0-2319 GCA_964405595.1 uncultured Lachnospiraceae bacterium
TTGAGATCATTCTTCCCCCTCGCCCCCTGCTGACTAACGATCACCACTGCGCGATAGATAGAGAATAATAACAAGAAATCCCGGTCAAAAATCAAGCAATTATGCTCGATTCCGACCGGGGTTCCCCATTTTGCCGATTACGTTTTATTTTATATCCTTATTCTTTCCGAAGCGTCCGCATGGCGTTGAGGATCGCCAGTACCGACACGCCTACGTCGGCGAAGACCGCCATCCACATATTGGCAAGCCCGAACAGGCTCAAGATCAGCACCAGAATCTTGATTCCCAGCGCGAACACGATGTTCTCCCGGGCAATCGCCATGGTGCGCGAAGCGATCGCAATCGCCCGCGGGATCTTCTCCGGATTGTCGCCGACCAGTACCACGTCCGCCGCCTCAATGGCGGCATCCGATCCGCCGCTGCCCATGGCAAAGCCGATGTCAGCACGGGCAAGGGAAGGGGAATCGTTGATCCCGTCCCCCACGAAAGCGGTCACGCCCTGCCCGATGAACTCCTCCAGTGCCGAAACCTTGTCGCCGGGCAGCAGATCGGCGCGGCATTCGTCTATTCCGAGGCTTCCCGCCACAACCTTCGCCGATTTCGCGCTGTCGCCCGACAGCATCACCGTGCGGATTCCCCGGGCTTTCAGCTCCCGGATGGCACCCGCCGATTCGTCCTTGACCTTGTCGGCAAGGGTCAGCATCCCCAGATAGACCCCGTCTCGCGCCACATAAACGGCAGTAGAATCCACCGCCCGATGTTCCTCGGGAACATCGATCCCCTCTTCCGTAAGGAACGCTCCGTTTCCGGCGAGGATCACGCGCCCCTTCCAGACCGCCCGGCGTCCCCGTCCGCGAATCTCGGACAGCTCACCCAGATCGGCGGGATCGAACGCGCCCTCCCCGGCGGCAGCGGTGATCGCCTTCGCCAGCGGGTGAATCGACGAGTATTCCGCCGCCGCGGCACAGGCAAGCAGCTCGGCTTCCCCGATTCCCACGGGCAGGATCCGATCCACACAGGGTTCACCCCGGGTCAGCGTACCGGTCTTGTCGAAGGCGACCGTCCGCACCTTGGCGAGGGTCTCCAGCTTGCTGTTGTCTTTGAAGAGGATTCCCCGCTTGGCGGATCCACCTACCGACCCGAAGAAGGTCAGCGGAACCGAGATCACCAGCGCGCAGGGGCAGGAAATGACGAGGAAGTTCAGCGCACGGAAGATCCAGCCCCGGAAGCAGCCCCAGCTCAAGTCACTCAGTATAAAGGGCGGCAGAACCGCCACCAAAAGCGCGCCGATTACTACCAAAGGGGTGTACCAAATGGCAAATTTCGTGATAAAAGCCTCGGTTTTCGACTTTTTCACGGCGGCGTCCTCGACCATAGCCACCGTCCGGGCGGCGCCCGACTGTTCGGCGGTTCGGAGAGCGCGGATTTTGAGCATTCCGTCCAGATTGATGGTACCGGAGGTGACCTCGCTGCCCACCGTCACCTCTACGGGCATGGATTCGCCCGTCATGGAGGAGCAGTCCAGCGACGCGCCGCCCTCGACGACCACGCCGTCCAGCGCGATCCGTTCGCCCGCGCCCACCACAAAGAGATCGCCCGGGACGACCTCCTCCGAGGGGACGGACACGATCTCGCCGTCCCGAAGCAGATTCACGCTGTCGGGGCAGAGCTTCGCAAGTGCCGCGACCGCGCCTCTGGCGTTGCCGGTGGCGTAGTTTTCGAACAAGTTTCCGACCTGGGCGAAGAGCATAACCGCCACGCCTTCGGTGAACTCGCCCATGATTACGGCGGCGGTGGAGGCGATAGCCATCAGCAGGTTTTCATCAAATACCTGTCCCCGAACGATGCCGCCTGCTGCCGAGAGCAGGGTCTTGTAGCCCGCCACGAGAAAGGCAGGCAACAGACAGGCAGGGCTGATGAAGTAGTCGACCGATCCGAAGTCGGGATCGGTTTTTACGAGAATTTTGGACAGGATCACCCCGGCGATCAGCAGAATCAGCGAGATCCCGATCCGCAGGGCGTCCTTTTTCTGGCGTCGGGAGAGCTTCATTTTGCGATCAGCTCGCAGTCCGGCTCGACTTTCTTGATGGCGGCCTTCGCCTCGGTGATGATGCGGTCAAAATCGGTTTCCTCGGCGGTGATGGTGACCTTTTTGGTCAGAAAGACCACCGTAGCGTCCTGAACGCCCTTGATCTTTTTGATCTTCTGTTCAACCTTTGCGGCGCAGTTTGCGCAGTCGATGTCGGAGAGTACGAAATTTCTTGTCATGGGAATTACCTACCTTTATATAAATATTTTTTTGTTTTTGTGGGAATTACT
>CAYOON010000313.1:0-2317 GCA_964405595.1 uncultured Lachnospiraceae bacterium
AGCCGGAAACGGCTTCGTGTCCAATCAGAAAGGATGGTTCAGAATATGAAGATGGAAGAACAGCCCTTGTCGCTTGACAAGAACAGCATCAACGATCTGCTCGGAAGCAGCTCGGGGCAGGGTTCGATAACCGACAGCGATCTGATCGAGGCGTTTGAGGACGAGGATTTCGATCAGGAACAGATGGAAAAGTCCTTCGAAACGCTGGAAGGCGGCGCGGGAGAGGGAGGCGCGGACTATTCCACTCCCGACATCTCCGACATCGAGGGAGAAGTCGCGCAGTACAGCTCCGCGGAGGATATGGAGAAGCTGCTCGTGCAGGGCGGACTTTCCATCGACGATCCGGTGCGGATGTATCTCAAAGAGATCGGACAGGTTCCCCTGTTGAAGCCCGAGCAGGAAACCGCGCTTGCCCAGCAGATGTATGCCGGATTTGAGGCTGCGGCACTGCTGGAAAATCCCGAGGGACTGGATCCCGAGCAGATTCCCATTCTGCAAAAGCAGGCAAAAGCGGGCGAGCGGGCGAAGAATCAGCTGGTGGAAGCGAACCTGCGTCTGGTCGTCAGCGTGGCGAAGCGTCACTCGGGCAAGGGACTTTCCTTCCTCGATCTGATTCAGGAAGGCAATCTCGGCCTTCTGAAGGCGGTCGAGAAATTCGACTACAGCAAGGGCTTTAAGTTCTCCACCTACGCCACATGGTGGATTCGTCAGTTTATCACCCGCGCGATCGCCGATCAGGCGAGAACGATCCGTATCCCCGTTCATATGGTGGAGACCATCCACAAGGTGTCGAGAGTTTCCAGAAAGCTCTTACAGGAGCTGGGCAGGGAGCCTACCATAGAGGAGATCGCCGCCGAGCTGGAGATGCCGCTGGATAAGGTGCAGGACATCATCAAGATCGCCATGGATCCCGTTCCGCTGGAGACGCCTGTCGGCGAGGAAGAGGATTCCCAGCTTTACGATTTCATTGAGGATGAGGACACGCCCTCGCCCTCGGATAGTGTATCCCAGAACATGCTCCGGGAGCAGCTTCTGGCGGTTCTGCATACCCTGACCCCCAGGGAAGAGCAGGTTCTGATGCTTCGTTTTGGTCTCAAGGACGGACAGCAGCATACGCTGGAGGAGGTCGGCGCCGCTTTCCAGATCACAAGGGAGCGGATCCGGCAGATCGAGGCAAAGGCGCTGCGCAAGCTCCGCCATCCCAGCCGTTCCAGAAAGCTCAAGGACTATCTCGATAATTAACCGAAAATTCAAAATTCTTTTCGAGTTTTGTGAAAAATTGTGAGAACACACAAATAACGAGAGTTTTGTTTGTTTATTGTTTTAAAATTTGTTTGCAATATCGCCAATCTGCATCAAAAATAGTTGTGCAAGTTGAATGAACAATTTGTAAATATTCGATTGAAAATCGGAATTTGTCAAATTATTTGTGCTTTTTTAGCGTGGTGATACCTTGACAGATTTTGAATTTTGGTGTAAAATACTCTATGATATTCAGGTCGGTATTCCTGTGCCTGATCCCGGATTTTAGAATGAAAACAGAAAATCGTTGTGATATTCTAAGGAGGAACCTTTGCATGAAAAAAAGACTCGTGAGCCTCGGACTTTGCGCGGCGATGCTTGTGCCTGCCGCAGCTCTGCTGTCATCCTGTAGCACCGGAAATGTGGTAACCACTCCGGCTACACCGCCTCTCACGCTTACCTTAAATATGATTACCGATGGGCGCACTACCTACGAGGGTATTGCAGCCGTTCAGGAAGCAGTCAATCAGATTACGGAGAATGAACTGAACATTCATGTCGTTCTGGAGCTTTATACCAAGGATACATATCTGGATGCGGTCAAAAAGAAGTTGTCTAAGCGGGAAGAATCCTTCCTTGCCGGCGATAAGGATCCTGTGACCGGTAATAGCTATTCCTCGATCGGCAGCGAAGATGACGAGAAGCGGATTGAGATCGTGCCCGGTCAGTACCGTACGGTAACCGCCTATCCCGATACCTACGATAATCAGATCGATGTATTTATGGTTTACGGTCTTGATATGGTTGAAGAGGTCAATCTCAGCGCTGCTACGCTGTACGATGTGTCCGGCGAGCTGACCGACAAGGCTGCGCTTACGATGAAGTATGTTTCCGAAAGCTTGCTCAATTACGGCTCGTTCAACGAAGTGCAGACTTATATTCCCGGTAATGCGTATTACGGAAACTACGAATACCTGCTGGTAAACAAGGCATTGTTTGACGCCGCTCCCTTCGCGCTCGGCGATATTGACGGACTTTCCGCACTGGGCGATTACCTGGCTTATATCGGAAGCCA
>CAYOON010000314.1:0-2296 GCA_964405595.1 uncultured Lachnospiraceae bacterium
GCGAGTTTATCGCCATGATTGCGGACAACCTCCGCCTCTCCAATAAATTTTCGTAAGGCTTGTTACAAGCTTTTGCGTCCTCTGACAGTGCCCGAAAAAGAACCCATGCGTTTCTTTTTCGGGCATTTGTCGAAAATGGATTGACATTTGTCGAAAAATTTGCTATAATAATGAAGTCGGACGAATTGTCCGTCCGATTATAGAAATATTCGACCTTGGAGGCAGAGATGGCAGAGATAAATGACGTCGAACTGCGCTTTACCCGCGTAAAACAGGCATTATTCGATCGGTACTACCGGTCGCTCAACGACAAACAGAGAGAAGCAGTCTATACCGTTGATCACCCCCTGCTGGTTCTGGCAGGAGCAGGAAGCGGTAAGACCACGGTACTGGTTCGCAGAATCGCGCATATTATCCGCTTCGGCAACGCATATTACGAGAATAAATCCGGCATCACCGAAGCCGACGTGCAGGCACTGGAAGCTGTCAAAGACGGAACGGATGAAGAGATCGCCGCCGCTCTTGAGGGCTACGCGGTGAACCCTTGTCCCCCGTGGGCGATGCTGACCATCACCTTCACCAACAAAGCGGCCAACGAGATGAAGGAACGCCTGACCAAGGTAATCGGTGAGGGATCGGGTGCCGCCGAGATCTGGGCGGGAACCTTCCATTCGGTCTGCGTCCGCCTGCTCCGCCGCTACGGGGCTGCAATCGGGCTGGATCGGAACTTTACCATCTATGATACCGACGACTCCAAGAAGCTGATCGTTCAGATTCTGAAAGAACGGAATATCGACGAAAAAGTTCTGCCCCCCAAGACGGTGCAGAACGCCATCTCCCGCGCGAAGGATCGGCTGCTGACTCCCGAGGATCTGTCGGAGCAGAACCAGAAAGACTTCCGCAATATCCAGATCGCCAGAGTGTACGCCGCCTATCAGGCGCGCCTGAAGGAGGTCGCCGCCGTCGATTTCGATGACATTATCGTTCGCACGGTTGAGCTGCTTACCTCCGACGCCGCAACGAGGGAATATCTCCAGCGTCACTTCCGCTACGTCTGCATTGACGAGTATCAGGACACTAACCACGCCCAGTTTATCCTTGCCACCCTCCTTTCGGGCGGTAGACGGAATCTAATGGTGGTGGGTGATGACGATCAGTCGATCTACCGCTTCCGGGGCGCAACGATCGAGAACATTCTCGGCTTCGACCAGGTCTTTCCCGAGGCGAAGGTAATCAAGCTGGAGCAAAACTACCGTTCTACGCAAACCATTCTGGACGCCGCCAACGCCGTGATTGCCAATAATGTGGGTCGAAAGGGCAAAAAGCTCTGGACGTCCCAAAATGGCGGAGAGGCGATCACCCTGCGCAAACTGCCCAATCAGAACGACGAGGCAGGCTACATAGCTGATCAGATTCTGAATATGTGCCGGGAGCAGGGCAAGAAGTTCAGCGATTTCGCGGTGCTCTACCGTATGAACGTCCAGTCCAACGTGCTGGAGAAGGTATTCCTGAAATCGGGCGTCCCCTACCGCGTGATCGGCGGAACCCGATTCAACGATCGCAAGGAAATCAAGGACATTATCGCCTATCTGACGCTGGTTCTGAATCCCAAGGACGATCTGCATCTGCTCCGGATCATCAACGAGCCCAAGCGGAAGATCGGAAATACCACACTTGCCGCCATCTCCGATATTGCCAAGGCGGAGGGCGTGTCCATGTTCGAAATAATCCAGAAGGCGAGAAGTTATGTTGCGCTGTCCAAATCAGCGGCGAATCTGGAAGGTTTCGCAGCGCTGATCCGGGAACTGCAAAGAGTCGCGGCGGAAGAAAGTTTGTCCGCACTGTTTGAGAAGACAATCACCCTGTCCGGTTATAAGGATATGCTGATCGCCGGCGGCGAAGCGGAGCGGGATCGTCTGGATAACGTGCAGGAGCTCGTTTCCAATGCCGTGGAATACGAAAACAACGCGGAAGATCCGAGTTTGAGCGGATTTTTGGAGGAAAACGCACTGGTTTCCGACATTGACAACTACGATAAGTCGGCGGATGCGGTGGTCATGATGACGATCCATAGCGCGAAGGGTCTGGAATTCCCGGTGGTATTCCTTCCGGGACTTGAAAACGGAATTTTCCCCGGTCTCATGAGCATTTCCGATCCTAATGAGATGGAAGAGGAACGCCGCCTTGCCTATGTAGCGATCACCCGGGCAAGGGAGCAGCTGTTCTGCACCCATGCCAAGGAGAGAATGATCTTCGGGCGTACCCAATATAATCCCGTTTCGCAGTTTCTGACCGA
>CAYOON010000315.1:0-2282 GCA_964405595.1 uncultured Lachnospiraceae bacterium
ATTATTACATTCTTCAAATCTAATACGCTGAATATTCGTTCCCGCTCCAAATGTATGGATACCTCGGGCGATACCCTGTCCCCCGGAATCACGCTGGACGATCTGCTCCAGAGCTACTTTCCCGAGGACGGCGATGAGCCTGTCCTGCCCGAAGGTACGGTGTACGCACTCGCTTATCTGACAAACGACGGATCGGTCACGGCGGGCAGTTATGCGGGCGGTATCTGCGGATATTCGCGGGTCGCCGAGCTTACGCTGCTGCACTCCGTCTCCATCGGATCGGTGGAAACGCTGATCGGCGACTACGCGGGCGGGATCATCGGCGCGTCCGAGGGGGCAACTGTGATCGGGTGCATCAGCGCGGGATCGGTGAAATCCCACGGCAGCTACGCGGGCGGCATCGGCGGTCTTTGCAGCAGCGTCACCGGCTGTATGTCGGCTTGCGACGTGAAGGGTGTCGATTTTGTAGGCGGCATCGCCGGAAAGATCACCGGTCAGATGCGCAGCTGCTACACCAACGTGCTGATCTTCGGAAACACCGACGCGTCGAATGTCGGCAGCATCGCCGGCGCGGCGGACGGATACAATCCTTCGCTGAACTCCTTCGAGGGGAAGATTCAGTATAACTACTTCGTGAACGGAAAGGGTGGCATCGGCGGGGTCAGCTACGGCAGGAATTTTGACGACGCGGCTGCCGCCATCGAAAGCGACAGTCTGGCGTTCGCCGGGATGCTCTCGCCCGATCTGCACGAATATTTCAGCCATACCTATTTCGTCGGCGGGGAGGATGGGGTACACTATCCCGCACCCTACTATCTGACCGCAGAGGTCGACGATCTGCCCGAGTGCGGCGAGGAAGCGGAGGTTAAGGTGCTTTTCGAGAAGCATTCGGAACGCTACGGCAAATTGGTGTCCGACATTACAGCGGTTACCTACATCTTCACGCTGATGGAGTGGAATAAGGATAACGGCGACCTCTACGATGACGACGGCGTTCTGCAAACCGACAATTTCGAGGCAACCGAGACGATCCGCGTACCCGCAGGGGGCAGGGTAGAGGAAGTTCACCCCGTCTACGCCCTGCTTTCCGACGGAAAATATCGTTACGAGGGCGATAACGCAAACTATTTCGTCTTCTTCGAGCTGCCCGAGAGCATTACCGGGAATACGGCAGTCTATGCGACCTATCGGGAGATTGCCACAACCCTGTCCGCCTCCGACGGAATGGTACTTGCCGAGGGCGAGTTCGTGTCGGGAACTCTCATGGAGCTGATCCCCGTAGGCGGCAGCTACACCCTGCGCTTCACGCTGGACGGCGAGGAGATCGAAGTGGGCAGCATCGTCCTGAAATACCGCATCGGCGAGGAGATCGAACGGTATGAGATCTGCACCGTATCGGGCGAGACGGTCACAGCCATCGAAAGCACGGTTTCCGGCGAGTATTTGAGCTTTAGCTGGTCGGATGGCGTGTACTTCGCGGTCAGACAGAAAGAGGTCTACAATCCGCCCGTATGGATGGTCGCGCTGATCTCCGGCGGCGCGGTTCTGGTCGTGGGAGGATTGACCCTGCTGATCGTACACGCGGCGAAGAAGCGGAAGAAAGTTAAATAAAAGACGGGATCGGGGCATTGCTCCGATCCTTCGGTATGCTGAACCACCCGGAATCTGTCGATTCCGGGTGATTTGTTCGTTTATTTCTTCTTTCCGTACACGTTGAACAGGATCGCTACGGTATTGGCTTCGGTCTTTTCACCTGTGCTGTAGAAGCCGTAGCCGGAAACCGATCCGCCAATGTAAAGGGGAACGATCGTGTCCGTCGGCTTGCCGAAGGCAAGCGTGTATCCTTCCGGAACCTCAATGTTCAACCCTCCGAATTTCAGCCATCCGGCGCAGCCGTTAAAATCGACGGTCAGCGTGTGGGTGGACAGGGTCTCGGTAATGTTCGGATGGTTGTACTTGACCACCGATACCGTGAAGGTGCTTCCCTTGGTACAACTCATGATCGGGAACTCGATGTTCGTAACCACCGTTCCGGACAGGTTGGGGGCGTTATTGAGAATATAAGGGGCGTTTTTCATGTTCCAGCTTCGATAGAGACTGTGTCCGACAGGGTAGACCGTCTCAAGATCGTCGCGGGACAGCAGATTCACCGAATCGGCGGGGATCTTCACGTCGGGCAGATCGATCACGGTATTGCCGCTCTCGGTTACCCCATCCTTCTTTCCGTATACATTGAACGCGATCGCCGCGCCGTTGTTGTCGGTTTTCTCGGGTACGCCGTA
>CAYOON010000316.1:0-2271 GCA_964405595.1 uncultured Lachnospiraceae bacterium
ACCATGTCCATATCCAGCGTGTTATGATGGGTATAGAAGGGACGGGCGGACGCGCCGATCTCGAAGGGGGTCAGGATGGGCGTATCGACCTCAAGAAATTCCCGGCTGTCGAGGAAAGCGCGGATTTCGTTCAGGATCCGGCTTCTCTTAACGAAGGTATCCTTTACCTCGGGGTTGACGATCAGATCCACATACCGCTGACGATAGCGCTGATCTACATTGGTAAATCCGTGGAACTTCTCGGGCAGAGGAAGCAGCGACTTGGCAAGCAGGGTCATATCGGTCACATGTACCGAAACCTCGCCGGTCTTGGTGCGGAAAAGATAGCCCGTGAATCCGACGATGTCGCCGATGTCCCACTTCTTAAAACCAAGGTTGTATTTCTCCTCGCCCAGCGCGTCGCGGGTAACGTAAATCTGAATCTCGCCCTCTTTATCGGCGATATGCGCGAAGGACGCCTTGCCCATGATCCGGCGGCTCATCATCCGTCCCGCCATGGAAACGCTGCGGGGCTCCTCTCCCTCTTCGGGATCTGTAAAATCCGCCTTTGCGGTAGCGCTATAGGCATCAACGGGATATTTTGTGATGGTGAAGGGATCCTTTCCTTCGCTTTTGAGTGTCGCCAGCTTTTCGCGGCGGACGGCAAGCTCGGAGCCTGCGCTGTATTCGACGTTGTTCTGATTCTCTGCCATGATTCTTACCATGCCTTTCTACGAATGCAAATTTGAAAGAAGCCTCTGGCTTCTTTCAAATTATTTTATACTATCAATCCTGACTTCTCTGAATATTCAGAATTCTAATGTTTGCGGGTCCTGCGGGGGTCTCGGCGACGACGGTCTCGCCGGTCTTATGTCCGATCAGCGCCTTTCCGATGGGGGACTGGTCGGAAATCTTGTTCTGCAAAGGGGCAGCCTCGGTGGAACCTACAAGGGTATACTCGATCTCCTCGTCCCACTTCTCGTTATACACGCGGACGGTGGTTCCCACGTTTGCCACGTCGGTGCGGATCTGATCCTCCGAGATCACTACCGCGCTCTTGAGCATTTCCTCCAGTTCGCTGATTCGCGATTCAACCTTTGCCTGCTCGTCCTTCGCCTCGTCGTACTCGCTGTTCTCGGACAGGTCGCCGAATCCTCTCGCGATACGGAGCGCTTCCTTGACTTCAATTCTTTTTACGTTCTTTAAATAGTCCAGTTCCTGATTGAGTTTTTCCAGACCTTCTTTGGTTACGGTAATCTGTGCCATGTCATTTTCTCCTGATTCTATAGATAAATTTGGTTATTTCAGTTTTATTCGTCTATCGTCCGGGAAATTCCCATGGGAATCACCCCGTACAGCTATCCAATGGATAACTATCCATTGAACGCCGCAATTCCTGCCCGAAGCTGAAGATCCTGCTCCTCGGTCAAGAGAGAGGGCGAGGTGGTCGCATACGCGGGATCGGGCTCGACCGTCACGTCGGGCAGAATGCCGATACCGTGATAGCTTACGTCGGAGGGCGGATTGTACATCTTATTGGTCATCTTCATCCCGCCTCCGTTAGGGAGATTGAAGTAAGACTGCATACAGCCCTTGCCGAAGGTTGTGGTTCCCACCAGTTTCGCACCCTTCAGCTCCCGCAGACAGGAAGTAAACAGCTCGGCCGCCGACGCGGTATGACCGTTGGTCAGGACGACCATCGGACAGTCCACCGTATGCTCGTCATCGGAGGAATTGGTGGTGGAGTTTCCGCTCCGATCGTAGATGCGGATCAGTACCTGATCCTTCTCGATCAGATAGGACAGCACCGACAGAACGCTGGAAAGCGATCCGCCGCCGTTATCCCGGACATCGAAGATCAGCCGCTCGGCTCCCTCTTCCAGAAGGGTATCCACCGCCGTCTTGAACTGATCGGCGGTAGCCCCGTCGAAGCCGGAAATACGGATCAGTCCGGTTTTTCCGTCCGAACACATGGATCCGAAGACCGACACGTTGACGTAGGTGTTTCGGGTAACGGTGATCTCCATCTCCCGGCCGTCCCGAAGGACGGTGATCATCACATCGGTGCCGATTTCGCCGGCAATGGCATTGACCGTCTCGGTATATCCAGCCTCCGCGATCCGGATTCCGTCCACGGCGACGATGCGGTCACCCGACAGGATCCCCGCCGTTTCGGCAGGCGATCCGGGGATCACACGCAGGATATTGATGTTCAGGTTCTCGCTGTCGTAGGTCACCTGCACGCCGATTCCGACCTTGTTTCCCTGCCGATCGGAAATCTCTTCGGCGTAC
>CAYOON010000317.1:0-421 GCA_964405595.1 uncultured Lachnospiraceae bacterium
GCCCTGAGATCATCCACGCTGATATGGGCGTCATCGTAGGTGGGCAACGTGAAGGACGGCTCATCTGTTGTGGTTTCCGGCTGCTTGGTTCTTTTCTGAATCACCGCCCACAGAGGGATCGCCGACACAACCAGCGCAAGGCAGGCAGCCAGCGGGATAACTTTTTTCCATACACGGGATTTCTGCATCCTTCGTATTCCGGCATCCGACACGGATCGCATTTCTATATGCTTTTCGATCATTTCTTCATCAATATTACTGATCGCATCTATCAAAAGATTCTGATTCATAGATTTACTCCGTTTCTTTCGAGATATTGTTTCAACTCTTTTTTGATTTTCGCAAGATACTTATAGACCCCCGAATCAGTCATACCCAAAGCGGACGCAATGGCTTCCACCGGATCGGCAATATAGTACCG
>CAYOON010000317.1:431-2264 GCA_964405595.1 uncultured Lachnospiraceae bacterium
TGTTCTTTGTCGTTCAGCATTGCCAAAAATGAACTGATCAGCTTCCCAAGCTCCTTGGCGGAAATCGCTTCTTCCACGGTTGCGGAGTCCTGTAGGCAGTCCTGCAAGTCCTCTATGGAGCTTGTCATCTCGGACGGGATGGCTTTCCTACTCTTTCCCGCGCGGTAGCGGTCTATGGAAATCCGGCGGATGATTTGCGCGATAAACGCCGAAAAAGCCTTCGGTCTGCTGGGGGGAATCGCGTTCCAGATGTCGAGATAGGCGTCATTTTTGCATTCCTCGCAGTCGTTTTCATCGTGCAGGACGTTGTACGCGATCGAAAAGAGGAATCTCCCGTATTTTTCGTCTGTTTTTTCGATCGCGGACTCATTTCTCGCCCAGTAAAGGTCGAGAATCTGCTCGTCGCTCATGATTGCTTCTTTATACTTTCCCATATTGCCACCTTTCCTTCGGATTAAAAGCGCTTTCATAAATATATGTCGGAAATATCCTCGAAAATTGGAGTGAATTTTCAAACTTTTTTAAAAAAATTATCCCCGGACACGCTGCAAACGTGAACCGGGGATTCGTGTTGTTTCTACTTTGTGTTTTGCGCGCCTTTCACCGGAACAACGGGCAGTCTCGCGCCCATTCTGCATAGCAGCTCGTTGCTGATGCTGTCCGTTCCGCACGCAATCTCGGGAGCGGATAGCTGATCTCCGATCAGCGTCGCGCAGTCTCCGACCGAAACGTCGGGGACGTCGGTAACGTCGATCGCAAACTGATCCATACAGATCCTGCCGACAATCGGAACGATCTGTCCGTTCAGCAGTACGTTTCCCTTGCCGCAGGACAGATTCCGTGGAAAGCCGTCGGCGTAGCCGATGGGCAGGATCGCGATCCTGCTGTCCCGCTCGGCTGTGAAGGTCAGATTATAACCGACACCCTCACCCTTGCGAACCGATCGGATGAGCGCCACCCTCGCTTTCAGCGTAAGAACGGGGCACAGATCGGGTTTTACCTTCGTATCGTTATCCGGCGTGGACAGAACGCCGTACAGGGCTATGCCGATTCTGACGTAGTCGCATTTCAGCTCCGGGTAGTTCAGTAGCCCGTAGCTGCTTTGGATATGCAGCTTGGGGATCGCGATACCGCTTCCCTTCAGCTGATCGACAAGGCGGTAGAATCTGTCGATCTGCGCTTTTGTAAAGTCCACATCCTCGTCCTTTTGACTGTCCGAGCAACACAGATGTGTATAGATTCCGCTGATTTTCAGCTTGTCCATGGCAAAGACCGCCCCCGCGTTTTCGGGCTGATCCCACGGAATTCCCAGCCGGTGCATACCCGTGTCGATCTTGACATGAGTTTTTACGGGCACACCCTGTCCGTTCAGTGCCTTCGCATAGTCGAAGCTGACCACGGTCTGAATCAGGTCGTACTTTTTTATCTCCCGCGCTCTGCAAACATCGGTATATCCGAGAATGAGGATTTCTCCCCGGATCCCGTATCTGCGCAGAGCGATCGCTTCGTCAATTGTTGCTACGGCGAAAGCGTTAACACCGATTTCGTTCAGATGCGCCGCGGCGGCAAAGGCACCGTGTCCGTAGGCTTCTGCCTTTACGACCGCCATAAACTGACAGCCCTGCGGCATTTCTGCCTGCAACGCCTTTACGTTATGCGTGAGATTGTCCAGATTGATCTCAATCCACGCTCTGCCCGTTCGCGGATCAAATTTGCGTTTCTCGGGTCTGAACCGGTTCCACAAAATAACCGGCAGTCCCGCGAAGACCACAGACGCCAGTGTTACCGCCAAGAAATGCAGGATACTGTTTTCAACGAGCAGTTTTTCCATGT
>CAYOON010000318.1:0-2255 GCA_964405595.1 uncultured Lachnospiraceae bacterium
CCCGTCGGCATCTGCACAGGACGAGTGGGGGTAGCATCCAAGCGGGGGAAGCAGGGATATACGGATGCCGACGGCGGGAAAGCCAAGTGATGGGAGAGCGCGAGGGGGAAGAGCCTTCGGCGCTTGAGATGGTTCTTCCCCGTTGCGCGTTTACGCGCATTTCGCTTCCCGCTGACTAACGATCTCCGCTGAACAATAGGTAGAGTATATTAGTCTAAAACACCGTAAAAATCAGTCAAATTCAGCATCCAATCAAAAAATTATGAAAAAATAAAGCGATATTTTTTAAAAAAGTGTAATAAAACTATTGACAAATCAAATAAAATGTTGTATAATCGAAATATAAAAATTGTACAACAATAATATAGAACATCAAGATCCAATCATCGAACCATGTGCGACAAAGGAGGGCAGACCAATCGCGCCGATCATTACATAAACCCAACATTACACATATCGAAAGGAACTACCGCTATGAAAAACAAAAAGAATACCTCTTTAAAAGAAATGCTCATCGAGTACATTTTCGCAATGATCGGATTTTTTCTCGGAATGCTCGTTTCTGCTTTCTTGCTGAGTATGATCGGAGTCCGGGCATACTCCGAATATCTGCATATCCTGCTTTCCGAGGTCGGCGGCGCCCTTGCGGCGATGTTTGCCTTCGTTCGCAGCGAGGCAAACCGTACCGATAGGCGTATCGAATTCCATAAGGAGCTGGACGACGGCGGTGAGCGCGATGCCTTCCGTTTCGGCGCGATTTTGAAGCAGCTTCGGATGCCCTACGATCTGATCTTTGCCATTCTCCTGCCGGTCGTATTCGTCCGCTACGATTTCAGCCGCCCGGTTTCGGCGATCCTTAACCTCGTTGTCGGCGTCCTTTTGATCATGGTAATCCGCCTGCTCGCAATTTTCATTGCCAGAAAGAAGTGGGCGAAGGAACATATCAAGAAGTAGCACGGGTGAACGGATATGAAAAAAGATTCCACACTCCAAAAAATCCTGCTGAACCTGATCCGGGCGGCGGCCTATACCGCGGTACTGCTTGCCCTGCTGCGCTACGCCGACGAAATCTCCATCGCCCTCCTGGATCAGGAGATCATCCTCAGCGAACGGGAGTGGGAAGGATTTCGGATCCTATTCCTCTTCCTGTCGGCGATCCCACTCTGGTTCACCTTCCACGAGTATAACCCGCCCGCCCAGCGGCAGACGGTCAAGGATCGGGAAAGTGTCCCGAAACTCCGCCAGAGCCTCGGGGAAACGATGCGCTCGCCCGTCTTCTATGCCGATCTGCTGCTCTTCCTGATCCCGACCCTCCTTTTCGGGGCGGCCGATCCCATAGGAGCCTACCTGTTCTACCCGACCAAACTGCCGACGATCGCTTCCTTCGGATTGGGGATCCTGCTCTGGATTCTCCCGATGCTGCCGATCCTGTGGTTTGGCAGTTCGGTGATTCGGCGCAGCTGGATCCGGCTCTATATGGTGCAGGGGCAGACGGGAAAGCGCGCCATCCTGTCCGGCGTGAAAACCAAGGGCGGCTACTCGGCAGTCCGATTCGTCGTGAATATCGCCGGCACCGTCGCCGGACTCACCTACGCGCCCTATATCTTCATGATGGCGCTGCCGGTTCTGATCGTCTTCGGTAAGCTGATTCTCGAACTGTATCTCGAAATCATCGTGCTGATCGTGCTTGTCTACCTGTTCCGCTGCTTCGCTCTTCATCGGCGCCGCAGACGTTTTACCGCGCGGATGCGGGCGATCTGCGATCAGCGGGGCTATACCTTCACCGTCCTGCCACGCCGGTTCGGATGGCGGCTGACCTTCTCCGGGAAGGAGGAGTACCGGGTGGAGGCCGAGGGGAAGACCTACTCGCTCTGTATGCTGCGGGTTGCCCATAGCTTCTCCCAGCTCTACTTCGATCCCGACGGCGGCTACCGCTATCGGATCCGCCTGCTGCGCATTCGGTTGTTCATGCCCCATCATAAACTGCCGATCGACCGGATCGGCGACGGCAGCGGCGAGCGGATCGTGCTGCTGACGAGGGAACCGTCGGTATTTGCCTGCGGAAGCCGGGAAAAGCGGGAGTTCAAGCAGCTTTACAGCGGTGTCCGGCTGGATGGATTCAGCATCTACATTGCCGACGCCTTCTGCAACCATATCGATCGGCTATCCGGTAAATAAGACTGCTATCACTGAATCCTTTTCAAATCACGACAGCAAAACGACAGAAAGACTCGTGCCAAAATTGCACGAGTCTT
>CAYOON010000319.1:0-2243 GCA_964405595.1 uncultured Lachnospiraceae bacterium
CCATAATTAGCCCCCGCAGCTAGAGCCGTCACCTTGCTAGACGAAAACACCGTCGCCATCGTCGAAATCGTCAGTAGCGCCGTCGCCGCCATCCGACGCATCCGATGCCGCACGCCCGGTCGCTTGCGCAACTTCCCCTGTACGTTCGCCTGTAGTTCTGCCCTATTAATTTGCTCTGTCCGCGCCTCGCCCCCATTCATCGCCGGCCGAACTCGTTCGCCCGAAGCAGATTCAACATCCCGGGTCTGCGGCCCTGCCGCCATTTCCTCCGGATTTGTCTGTGCGAATCCAGCCTCACGCCGCGCCGCACTGATCGCCGTCTCCTCGGCATTCCGCAAAGCCTGCTCAATCTCTTCCACCAGATCCTTCGGTATTCCGTCCGTATTCTTTAAGATATCCACCGCTTGTCGCCGAATTCGCCACTCGTCCGTATCTAGCGGGTTGTTCATATCAAGATCCCCACTCGCCGCCCCCATCTCTGGCGCTTCCCCCACTTCCGGCGTTTCAATCGCTCCTTCCGATTTCGCCACTTCCGCCGCAAAATCCTCATCCGCCATCGCCGTCGTCGCCGGCATCGCTTCTCGCACCGTCTTCGTACCATCCTCATAGGTGTCCACGATCACATCCACCCCCAATTCTTGATCCAGCTCCGCCCGTTCTTCTGGCGTGATACTCTCAATCAAGGCAATCTTTTCCTGCATCTCGCTCACCATTTGTTGGTCGTGCTCAATCGCCCTTCTTCCGCTTTCCGACGCCGGCTCGGCTTTGATCTCCTGGATCTCTGCCTCCCATTTCGCAATGTCGCCCTGCATCTCTTGAATTGCGAACTCAGGACTCCGTCCATTCAAAACCTCAATGATCTTCGCCTTCCGCTCCGACACACCGGCATCCAGCTCTGTCCTTTCCTCCGGCGTCATGCTTTCAATCAGCGCAATCTTCGCCTGCATTTCCTGAATCATCTGCAGATCGTGCTCAATCGCCTTCTTTCCACTTTCCGAAGCTGGTTCTGCCTTAATCTCTTGAATTTCCGCTTCCCACTTTCCAATGTCGCTTTGCATTTCCTGGATCGCCGCCTCTGGGCTGCGCCCGCGTAGCGCCTCAAGGATTTTCTCCTTGCGTTCCGCCGCGCTGATCGCCTTCTCCACCTCAGCTCGCGCCGCTTCTTCTTCCACCCCCGTGTCTTCCTGGTAGTTAAACCGATCCATCTTGTCGTCAATCAGCACTCGCCCCCGTCTCTCCTGTCCCGGCCACGCTATTAGTTCCGCCGTCGACCCCTCCAGCGGCTCTGCTTCTGCCGCATCAATCGTTTTTCTCCCGCGTCGCTGATACACTTCCTGAATGCTAAGAACCTCAGGGGTTCCGCCCATCTCCCCGCCGTTCGACCGGTTTCTCAATGCTTCCGCCATTATGCTTGCTCCTCTCTTGGGTCCATCCCAACCGGATAACCCTGGCCGTCCGGTGCTGTCGCCAAAAATTCTGCATACTGCTCCTGCGACTGCCTAAGCAGCGCATCGTTGTCGCCGTTTTCCAGATAATTATTCCTCATTTCCGTAAGCGCATGCTCCACCGCCCCCGCAAAATCCGCACCCGATTCATTGAATAATGCCTCGATCTCCTCATCGCTCGCCCCCTCGTCCAACATCGTGTTTAGCTTTATCATTTCTTCATCGCTCAGCGCCGTCAGCATCGCCTGCTCAATCTTCACGTTCAGCTGTTCTCTGAGTATTCGATACAGTGCCGTCCGCTCCCGCTCCGTCACCAGCGCGTTCTTGTCGGTAATCATCTTATCGACAAACGCCGCAAGCACCCGTTCGTCACTGATTTTCATCTCTGGCATTTTTCATACCTTTCTATGACCTTTATTACTTTTAGTTTACCACAAGGGCAATCAAAGTTCAAATGCTTTTTCTCTACTCGCCACATCAAAAAACCGAACAAATGTTCGGTTTTTCTTTTCAACTTATTCTAATCTCCTTATTACGCTGCTTTCGATTCAGCCACATCAATGGATACTAATTTCAAAATCTTTTTCCCGATCCGTTGATGACGAATTCGTTCCACAATCTTATTGGCTTCCTCGCTATCCGAGCCTATATATTCTGCCTCCTCTCTGTTAGAGTCGCCCATCAGCAGGAAGTCATTCCAGCTAACCACCTTTCGACCCGAGCGCGATATGCCCGATTCCCTTACGTCGAAAAAGTTTGGTCTATATAATATCGTATCTTCCGATTTTACATCGGTAT
>CAYOON010000320.1:0-2236 GCA_964405595.1 uncultured Lachnospiraceae bacterium
AGGCCCCATCATAATGGGTATTCTGGTCGGCAAGTTCGGTCCTCAACTCCATTTCGGTGCGGCGGCCGATCAGCCCTTTCCGGAGGATTTTGAATCGGTGGTATTCCGCCACAGCGGATCGGAAAAGTGGTTCGGGCTTCTGCTGTCCGCGCCCGCCCGATCGGTGGGACGTACCGGCGACCTGCCGGTTCCCCTGCTGAACCTCAAGTGCGATCCCGAAGAGTCCTTCACCATGCGGGAGATCTTCCCTTGGGTGATCCCCGCCTATCACATGAGCAAGGTTCACTGGATTTCGGTAATACTGGACGAAAATCCCCCGGATGATCTGCTCTGCGATCTGATAAACAAGAGCTACGATCTCACGAGGAAAAAGACAAAATAACCGACCGCCTAACACAAGGAGGACATCATGGAAGACAGTCAAATCCGCAATATCGGCATTCTTGCCCATGTGGATGCCGGAAAAACCACCCTGACCGAGCAGTTTCTCTATCTGACGGGCGCCATCCGCCATCCTGGCAGCGTGGACAGCGGCACCACCCAGACCGACTTCCTTTCGGTCGAGCGCGATCGCGGCATCTCGGTGCGCAGCGCGCAGACCACCCTTACCTACAAAAACTGCCGGATCAACCTGATCGACACCCCCGGTCACGCTGACTTCGCCGGTGAGGTTGAACGCAGTCTCGCCGCTCTGGACGGCGCGATCCTGCTTGTTTCCGCCGTGGAGGGCGTCCAGTCCCACACCGAGAACCTCTGGCGCGCGCTGGATTCCATGGGTATCCCCGTGCTGATCTTCATCAACAAGGTTGACCGCATCGGCAGTCACGCCGAAGCCCTCGCCGACGAGCTTCCCGAACGGCTGGGCGGATGCTTCCCCGTTCTCTCTGCCGTCTCGGCCGAGGAAAGCCGGGACTGCGCCGCCTCCCCCCGACCCGATTTGATCAGCTATCTTACCGAAACCCTTGCCGACTTCGACGACACCCTCGCCGACGCCTATCTGTCGGGCGAAACACTCGACGACGATCAGCTTTGGACAGTCTTTCGCCGTCTAACAGCAGAGCGGAAGGTGTTCCCGACCTTCTTCGGCAGCGCTGGACAGAGCGTCGGAGTGGAAGCCCTGCTGGACGGCGTAATCGACCTCCTTCCTGCCGCGCCCGCCGATCGGGACGCCCCTCTTGCGGCACGGATTTTCCGGATCGAACACGACAAAACCATGGGCAAAATCGCCCATGTCCGGATGTACGGCGGATCGCTGAAGCCCCGGGATCCCGTTACCGTCCTCCCCCACGACAGCAAAGATGCGGGGAGCGGTGACGACAGCGAGGAAAACAGCCGTCCCGTCGAAAAGATCTCCCAGATTCGCAAGTTCAACGGGCAACGCTACATAGACGTCCCCGAGGTCGCCGCTGGAGACATCGCCGCCCTCTGCGGCCTGTCCACCGCCGGGATCTGGGACTATATTGGCGAGAAATGCGGCGTAGAAATCCCCAAACTCGCCAATCCCTTCCTCCAAGTCAAGGCGATCCCTGCCGCTCCGGAGCAGCTGATCCCGCTGGTGAACGCCCTGCGGGAGCTGTCCGAGGAAGATCCGCTGCTCTCCTGCCGCTGGGAAAAGACCGAGCGGGAGATCCTGCTAAACATCACCGGCAAAATCCAGTTGGAAGTCCTCTCCGCCCTGCTCTCCGAGCGTTACAACCTGATCGCGACCTTCTCCCCGCCCTCGGTCATCTACAAGGAGACCCCCTCCAAAGCGGGCTACGGCTTCGAGGCCTACACCATGCCGAAGCCCTGCTGGGCGGTGGTGAGATTCCTCTTCGAACCCCTCCCCCGGGGATCGGGCGTGGTCTACGACGGCGGAAGAATTCCCTCGAACAAGCTATTTTACCGCTATCAGACCCACATCCGGCAGTCCTTCTTCCGAAATCTCGAACAGGGGATGCTGGGATGGGAGGTCACCGACTTCAAGGCGACGCTGGTAGACGGCGAGCATCACACCATCCACACCCATCCGCTGGATTTCTTCGTAGCGACCCCCATGGCGATCATGGACGGTCTGCGGAACACCGGAACCACCCTGCTGGAACCCTTCCTACGGGTAAAAATCCACGCCGGAAGGCAGTATCTGGGCAAAATCCTCTCGGACATTACCCTCATGCGGGGCGAGTTCGACGATCCGGTGATCCGGGGCGAACAGATGACGCTGGAGGCTTCCCTGCCCGTCGCCACGTCGATGGAA
>CAYOON010000321.1:0-2227 GCA_964405595.1 uncultured Lachnospiraceae bacterium
ATGTGCGCCGAGAAGGTGGACAGCGACTGTTCGATCGACTGTTCGTCCCCGATGTCTGCCAGTACCTTCGAGAAGATGCGCAGTTTGGAGTCCTCCCCCGCGGGGACGTGCAGACCGGTCTGTGCCATCAGAGTCAGCAGACCGAGGGTCTTCAGCGATACCGTCTTACCGCCGGTATTGGGACCCGTGATAATCAGCGTGTCGAAATCGCCGCCCAGACGGATGTCCACGGGGACGGGCTTCTTGCCGACGATCAGCGGATGGCGCGCCGATTGAATGAAGATCTCGCCGTCCTCGGACAGGGCAGGCTCGGTAGCCCGCATCCGGAAGGACAGCTCCGCTCTTGCGAAGATGTAGGCAAGGGCGGTCAAATTGTGATAGTTGAGGCTGATGCAATGTCCGAAATCGGCGCATTTGCCCGACAGCTCATAGAGAATCCGCTCAATTTCCTTCTTTTCGGCGATTTCCAGCTCTCGTAGGGCGTTGTTCGCTTCCACCACAGCAAGCGGCTCAATAAAGAGCGTCGCGCCCGTGGACGAGGTGTCGTGAACCAGACCCTTGATCTCGCCCTTGTGCTCCGCCTTGACGGGGATTACATAACGTCCCTCCCGGATCGTGACCAGATTCTCCTGCAAATATTTTGTGGTGGACTCCGAGGTGATGTAGCGTTGCAGGGTGTCGCGGATCCGGTTGTTGGTGATCCGGATGGAACGGCGGATGTCGGAGAGTTTGGGGGACGCGTCGTCGGAGATCATGTCAGCGGAAAGCACGACCCGGCGGATTTCCCGCTCCAAAGCAGGATTCTGCACCAGTCGGGCGAATATTTCCTCCAACGATCCCAGCTTTGCGTTCCGCACATTGGCGTAAGAGGTCAGCGACGAGATCGCCGAGAGCAGACTGGCGATGTCCAAGAGCTCGGCAGGGGAGAGCATGGCTCCCTTTTCGGCGCGCTCGATGGACGCGGTTACGTCAGGCGCCGCGCCGAAGGGCGGGGGACCGTTCTGCGCCGCCAGAAACTTGGCGTCGCTGGTCTGCGCCTGCAATTTTGCTATGCGGACCGGATCGTCGTCCGGCGTGGCGGCAAGAGCCATATCCTTTGCGCCGGCGGTTCTTGCGCAGTCGGCAAGCATTTCGAGTATTTTATGATATTCCAGAGATTTTCCGGCTTTTTGAAATTCTGACAAGGAAATTCCTTCCTTTCTGTAAAGTAGATGTAGTCTGTTAGTTGGCCATAAGTTTGTAAAATTCGAGGGTTTCAAAGCCCCGCTCGGCGTGGCAGAGAAAGTATTTTTCCGCCGCCTGCGAGAACTCTTCCGCTTCCTCATGGGGCAGATCGAAGGCGAAAATCCGCCGCGCCGGGGCGGCAAGGACGTAACGCATTGCCGTCAGTACGGCGGCGGAGAGCGGAATCGTCGGGGGCAGGGTGTTCATGCTCTCGGTCTGTTTCATCAGACATTCGGCGCAGATCAGCGTCCCGTCCTCGGGGATCAGCAGCATGGAAGCCCCGTTTTTCTGGCAGAGCGAGCAGGCGGACAGGTCGGGCATGAACCCCAGCAGAGCGGAAAGCCGCAGCTCGAAGGCACCCTTGATCAGATTGCAGGCCTTTCCGCCTGCCGCCAGCATGTACAGGGTGTTGAGCGTCAGCTGCAAAATCTCGCTCTGATCGTCTCCCTCGACGGTAAGTATCCCCACCGATTCGGCGATGTATCCCGCCAGCGAGAGCCGCACGATGTCCTCTCTGAGCGCATAGAAATCCTCGATAATGGAGGTTTCACCGAGGTAGTAGCGATCCCCTCGCAGGGACAGGATCATTTCAGAGTAGCAGAAAAGCTGGGTACAGTTCAGGCGGTGGCTCTTGATGGAGCGCACGCCCCGGCCGAATACCGAGATCTTCCCGTACTCCCCGGTCAGCACCGTGAGCATCCGATCGGACTCGCCCACGTCCACCGTGCGCACGATCAACCCCTTGACAGTCAAATCCTTCTGCATACAAACCTCGTAAATCCCGGACAGAGGACGTGATCAGTCCTTGTCCTCCTTTTTGAATCCGAAATCGCCCAGCATATAGTCGCTTTCCCGCCAGTTTTCCTTGACTTTGACCCAAAGATCGAGGAAAACCTTGATTCCGAAGAATTTCTCCATATCTTCGCGGGCGAAAGTGCCGATTTTCTTGAGCATTTCGCCGTTTTTGCCGATGAGGATCCGCTTGTGCGCCTCTCTCTCGCAG
>CAYOON010000322.1:0-2224 GCA_964405595.1 uncultured Lachnospiraceae bacterium
GAAAGCCAAGTGATGGGAGAGCGCAAATGCGCATAAATGCGCATTGGGGGAAGAGTGTTCGGCGTTTGAGATCATTCTAACTAGCGACTTTCGCTGAACAATAGGCAGAGGATATTAGTCAAAAAAACGCTATAGGGCGAACGCATTTGAAAGTTCTTGCTTTTTACCGTCGTTCACTTGCCTTGAAGTTATAAATCGGCTTGATAATCCGATCAACCGTCACCGTATCGCCGATCTGATTCAGAATCTCCTCCATCGGCTTATAAACGAAGGGCGACTCATCCAGCGTTTCTTTGGACACACAGGTGGTGTAGATCCCCTCCATAGATTTTTTGAAAGCCGATAAGGTGAACGAATTCTCCGCGTCCCGGCGATTCATCAGCCGTCCGGCACCGTGGGGAGCCGAGCAGTTCCAATCGGCGTTGCCCAGTCCCGTGCAGATCAGACTGCCGTCCCGCATGTTCATAGGGATCAGCAGCCGCTCCCCCTTCTCCGCCGATACCGCACCCTTGCGGAGAATCCCGTTTTCCACGTCGATATAGTTGTGGATGGTCTCAAAACTCTCGATTTCGTGCAGCTTCATGCCGTCCAGAATAACTTCCTTGATGATCTCCCGGTTGAGCGCGGCGAAACGCTGCATCAGCTCCATATCGTGCAGATAATCGTCCCGATCGATGCCGACCAGATAGGCCAGCTCATACGGGATCTCGTCCTGCCCTCTTCCGCCGAGGCTGTCGTAGGCGAGCTTCTGGTAGTACTCCGCCACCCGCAGTCCCGGATTTCGGCTGCCGGTATGGATCACCAGATAGAGATCGTCGCCGTCTTTGTCGACTTCGATGAAGTGATTGCCGCCGCCCAGCGTGCCGAGGCTTTCCCTTGACCGCCGCATGTCAATCCTCGACACGCAGCGAAGCGCATCAAGGTCGATTCTGCCGTGACTGCGGTGGGGTTTCTCCCTGACGCTCATGCCGTAGGGGACGTTTTTCTTGATAAAATTGTCCAGCTCGGGCAAATTCAGCCGTTTTTCCTTCAGTTTCACGGTCAGCATTCCGCAACCGATGTCCACGCCCACCAGATTGGGGACGATAGCGTCCCCGATGGTCATGGTGGTGCCGATGGTGCATCCCTTGCCCGCGTGAACATCGGGCATAATACGGATTTTGCTGTCCTTGAAGATTTCCATATCGCAGACCGCGCGGATCTGCCCCTCTGCGGCGGCGTCCAGACGGTCGGTATAAACTTTCGCAGTATTCTGCGTTCCGACAACTTCGATCATAGTAGATTGTCCTCCTTATCGGTATCTTTTTGTCGGTATTTAAGCCGTCAGAACAGCGAGATCTGATCCCCATCGGGCAGGAGATCGGCTTCGGTGTTCCGGGCAAAGGTTTTGGCGGTGATGGGAATATCGGGCATTTCCGGCTCGGGGGCGGTCTTGCTCTTCGCCGACGGCTTCTCGTGGCTTACCCCGAACATCGAGATCTGGTTGGTATCGTCCAGCTGATCGAGCACTCCCGCGTCGTCCAGAATCTGCATCACCGACTTGGATATTCCCGCCCGCAGCCGCAGATCCTCTCTGGAAAGGAACTCGCCCTCTCCCCGTACCTGCACGATCTTCTCGGCGGCGGTGTCCCCGAGTCCCGGCAGCGAGTTGAAGGGTACGCGAATCCGTTTTCCCGCAGGATCCTCGGGCAGGAACTCTCGCGCACCCGACTTGTACAGATCGGGCGGCAGATAGCTGATCCCTCTTGCCATACTCTCGTCCACCAACTGCAAATAGGCGACCGATTCCGCGTCCTTGGGAGCGGCGTTACCGCTCTTCTGCCGCTCGTCGATACCGCGCAGCTCGTCCTTGACCGCCTTTCTGCCGCGGGTTACGATGGACGCATCGAAGCCCGAGGGGGCAGCCGTAAAGAAGGCGGCGTAAAACTCCAGCGGACGGTGAACCTTGAACCACCCCAGCCGGATCGCCGACATATTGTAGGCGGCGGCATGCGCTTTCGGGAACATGTATTTGATCTTCTTACAAGACCAGATATACCAATCGGGCACGTTTGCCGCCCGCATCTCCTCCTCCCATTCGGGGGTCAGACCCTTGCCCTTCCGCACGCTCTCCATGATCTTGAAGGCATGGGCGTTCTCTACGCCGTAGCGGATCAGCGTCAGCATAATGGAGTCACGGGTTCCCACCACCTCGGAAATAGAGCAGGTTCCGTTCCGGATCAGC
>CAYOON010000323.1:0-2222 GCA_964405595.1 uncultured Lachnospiraceae bacterium
GAATGATCTCAAATGCCGAACACTCTTCCCCCTCGCGCTCCCCTTTCACTTGGCTTCCCGCCGTCGGCATCCGATAGTCCCTGCTTCCCCCGCTTGGATGCTACCCCCACATGTCCTGTGGAGATGCCGACGGGGTATTGTTCGCAAAGACTTGTTAGTAGAGGGCAAGATTTCATTGATTGTGCCTCTTTCGAGAGACTTTGGGTTATCGTCAGTTGAGGCAGAAAAAAACGTCATTTCTAAATAAAAAACAATAAGCTCGCTGAAATCAAGCATTCTGCCCGATTACGACGGGTTTTATCCAATTACAAACTAACGATTTCCCGCAGACGATACCCCGTCGGCATCTAGCAGGAACATGTGTGGGTAAAGTCCTGACGCGGGGAGCAGAGACGTACAGATGCCGACGGCGGTAGCCAAGTGATGGGAGAGCGCAAATGCGCATAAATGCGCATTGGGGGAAGAGCCTTCGGCGTTTGAGATGGTTCTTCCCCCTCGCCCCCTGCTGACTAACGATCACCACTGCGCGATGGATAGAGAATAAAAACAAGAACCCCGGTCAAGAATCAAGCATTTACGCCGATTCTGACCGGGTTCCCTCTTTTGTCAATTTTTTACTGCGGCGTAACCGTAAAGTTATCCACCGTCGCGGTGCTGCGATGTCCCCGGAAACCGACCATACCCTGCATGAAGGGCTGCGAATCGGTATACTCGATCAGCAGATTGCCGTCGATCCATACCTTGATTGTCGCGCCGACCGCTTCCACCTTCATGTGGTAGGTCTTTCCCGACTGTACGGAGAAGGATGCCGTTTTCAGCGACTTCCAGCCGTAATTCTGCTTGCCCAGCACCAGATTGCCGCCGTCCAGACCAATGAAATAGCCCTGCACGAAATCGGTGCCCGCCGCAACATCGTTACCCGCTCCGCCGACCGACGGATTGGCGGCACGCACCATCATACCGAAGTTGGCATTACCCGTGATGGTAATATCCGCCTCGGCGGTGTAATCACCCCAGTTTCTGCCGCCGTACAGGCGCTTACCGATGGCGTCTCCACCGAGACTGAGCTGTCCGCCCTGTATCCTCCAATCGCCGTCGGTGTAGGTGGGCACGGTATTCTTCGAGAAGTTCTCGTCTATGGCAGATACAGCCACGTTTTCGAGGAACCGGAAGCTGCCGATCTCCGCCGAACCCTCGGTGCATACGAAGGTGATCGCCTTCATGCCGCCCGACAGGGTCAGATTCCGGAAGACCTGTGTCGCCAGCTTCCCGCCGGTTGCCGGCAGGGACAGCTCGCCGATCTGACTGCCGTTCTGATAAAGCACCAGCTTACTTGCCTCGGAGCTGCGGTAGTAAACGCCCAGATCGTAGCCGCCGTCCTTTTCCACCTGCACCGTGTAGTTCAGGTGTCCATCCTTCCCGAGCTTCACCAGATCCGATCCGCTGACCGTCACGGTTTCGATGTCGGTCTCCACGCAGGTGATGGCCTCCAGCGATCCCGGAACCGGCTTGAAGTAGTCCTTGACGGACGACTGATCGACCTCTCCGGTGATTCCCATAAAGCCCACCGTCGTGCTTCCGCCGGCGGCGGTTGCGCCGAACGCGCCCGCGGCAAGGGGCGATTCGTAATCGCACAGCGTACGATTGTTCACAAGGAAGGTGTACTTGCTGCCGTTCTTCTTCACGGTCAGAAGCTGCAACTTGCTGAAATCGGTCTTTTCCTTAAAGGACTTCACCAACGCCTTCTCGTAGACGGTCGATTCGCCGTTCACCACGAAGGTGACGATCAGTTTCTGTCCGTCGGGATCGAAAATAGCGGTACCGTAGTTGTTGGAATCGGTGAAGCTGAATACCATACCGGCAGTTCCGCCCGTGATCGATGCCACGTTGCACTCTGCCGTGAAGTTGTCCCCTACCGAATTCTTGGTCAGCACCCAGCCGCCGTCCTGCAATACCAGCGCGCCGTCGGTAACGGCCGCACCGTCGGAATACCAGCCGTCAAGATCGGCAGAATCGGTGAAATAGGCGTAGATGTCGGGCATCTGGGGCTTCTGCTGCACACTCATCGTAGGTCCCAGTATCTCCATGGAGTTTCCGTTGAAGACGATCCGGTCGGTGCGCATCTCTCTTCTGGGTACACCTTGGGACGAGTGATAGATGATGTAGTAGCAGTCCATGTTGGGACCCATCACCGTGGAGCTGTGTCCGATTCCCTGAAGACC
>CAYOON010000324.1:0-2221 GCA_964405595.1 uncultured Lachnospiraceae bacterium
CTTTCATTCTATCAAATCACTGGTGTTAAAATTCAAAATACACGTTTGCCTTGGCGATCATCGCGCGGGGAATCGTTACGCTCTCACCCGAATCGGCGGTCAGCGTGATCTGCTCCGCCTTTTCGTCGGCAGAGAGCTTTCCGACCATCACCTTCGTCCCGTTTATCGGCTTAAACAGACGAACCTCGATCTTCTCACCGACGCAGGCAAGGTAGTGCGCAGGGGTGCGGATGACCCGCTCCAGCCCCGGAGAGCTGACCTCCAGATAATAGGGATCCTCGATGGGGTCCGCTTCATCCAGTACGGGATCAATTGCCCGGTGAACCTTCTCGCAGCCGTCCAAATCCACGCCGTCCGGACTGTCGATGGTGATCCGAAGATACCATGTGGCACCTTCCTTGACGTATTCCACGTCCCAAAGCGTAAACCCAAGCTCCCGAACGGTCGGTTCGATCAGCTTCTCTACGGTGGAAACGATATTGGATGTTCCTTTAGCCATCGCAAACCTCTTTATCATAAAATTAGAAGAGCGCTTTCACGCTCTTCCTTTCTATCGTACTCTTCGTATGTTATTATAGCACACTCTTTCGGAAATTGCAATAGTTTTTGCGAAAAAAATACAAAATTTTGAAAAAATTCTTCAAATTTCCAGCGAAAGAGCGATTGGATAGTGATCGGACAGCCAAATTCCGTCCCGGCAGTCGTCCCAGATGCCCGCCGAAGTGGTCACTTTCGCGTCTGTGAATATGTAGTCGATCTTGTTATCCTCCTTCATCCGCCCGAAATCATGGAAGGATGTGGCGATGTCTTCGGTAACGTCGGTCAGCGGATTATCGGCGTAGGCGTGCAGCTCGGTGATACAGCGCTCGTCGGGCGTGGCGTTGAAATCGCCGATCAGGATAATGGGACACTTCATCCGACAGTTATCACGGGTGATCCGTTCCATCACCGAACGCATCCCAAGCACTCTTGCGGACTCACCGATGTGATCCAGATGGGTATTGTAAACCCGGATCAGCCTTCCCTCTCCGACAGGGCGAAGGGTCACCACCGTGCAGATCCGGGGACAGGTGGACTGATCCTCGTATCTGGAACCGGGAACGTCGGGGGTCGGAGACAGCCAGAACTGATCCAGTCTGAACAGTTCGAAGCGATCCTTACGGAAGGCGACAGGATTTGCTTCGTCGGTGAAATCGGCGCCTCTGCCTATACCGGCTACGGTGTATTCGTACAGATTTGCCCGAAGCCACGCGAGAATGCGGTCGGTTGCCTCCTGGAAACAGATCACATCGGGCTTCTCGGCTCGGATTTTATTCAGAATCAGCGGAGCACGGTTGAAAAAGAAGTTGATCCCGTCTCCCCGGTTATCCATTCGCAGATTAAATGTTACGACCTTGATTTCCATAATATCTCCCTCTTATATTTCAGAAAGCCGGTATTTATTCAGGATCTCATCGGAAAATGTGATATTCTCCGACAGCCTACTAAAGTATTTCACAAATTTTTCGCTGCTGCAATAGGATTCAAGATTCGTGAACTGTGCGGAATCGGCAGTGGACTGGTAGCCTTTATCGGGCAGATCGTATTTTTTGATCACGAAGTAGCAGTCCTCATTCTCCACAAGGCTGATCTCGCCGATCTCCATCGCCAGCGCCGCTTCGGTTACCGTGACGGTATGAAGCGCGTATTCGTCGGCAGTGATATAGAAACCGTTCGGGTAGGTGGACAGGACGTTATCGTAGTACTGTTCCATGTACTCTTTTACATAGTAGTCCATGGGATCAACATAACCCTCATGCTCCGTCCCGGCAGTAAGCTCGTCCCGAACCTTTTCCGCCAAAGCTTTCATTTCTGCTTTTTCCTCGTCGGTCAGATCGTCAAGGATATAGTAGCCCTTGGAGTCGGTAACGCGCTTGCCGTCCTTATCGACGCGATACTTCTGATTCTTCAGAAAGAGAACGTACTTGACCCGGGAATAGTAGTTCTGGTAGTACGCGTCGATTTCCGAGGACGTCGCCCTTTCAACGCCTGAACTGCCGTAAAGGTATTCAAACACGGCCTGATACCGCTTCTCGAAGGTGTACACCTGCTCCAACTCGGAAAGATTGATGCCGTACTTCTCGTCCAGCGCTTTGTTGCAGTCTGCCTTGCTGTCGTACATGGCGATCATAGCGTCCAGATCCTCTTTACGTTTGATGGGGAAAACAGTCTGTTCTTCACC
>CAYOON010000325.1:0-2217 GCA_964405595.1 uncultured Lachnospiraceae bacterium
GATCCCTCCTTGTTCTATGGATATAAAGCATTATAGCACGACTTTCCTCACTTGTCAAGGGGATTTCCAAAAGGGAGCAAAATATCGGGAAAATATGCCAACGCATAGCGAAAAAATTAGAAAAGTAATGGATTTTCAGTAAAAAAATAGATCGTTTGTTAATCGAGTCGCGAAAGGTCGTTTTGTGAAAAAACGAGAAAAAACGGCAATATTCTACAAAAAACAGCGCATGTTTTTGTGCATTTAATCAACAAAAACGCAGTTTTCGTATATGATTTTCTACATGGAAAATTTGAAAAAATTTCCTTTTCCCATTGAAAATGGGAATGAACTGTGATATAATATAAATGTACATATATATCGTGTGCCGCATATTTGTATGCTTTGAACAAATTTGCGGTGGTACAATTTGCATATATCTTGCGAAATCGACAAAATTCTTCACGCCGTGAACCTAGTTACGGCATGGAAAGGATGATTTTTGTGAACGGGAACCCCGGAAATCTCGCTGCCTATCTCTTCCATCAGGGAACCAACTATCGCGCTTACGAGTATATGGGCGTACATCGGACCGAGGGCGGATACGTCTTCCGCGTATGGGCACCGAACGCCACCTATATCCGTCTGGTCGGTGATTTCAACGGCTGGATCGGACAACCTATGACCCGGATCTCCGAAATGGGCGTCTGGGAGTGTACGGTTGAATCGGACGATCTGGAGGGCGCCAAGTATAAATACGCCATCCTCTCCGAGTCGGGCGAGCATTACAAAGCCGATCCTTACGCTGCCTACGGCGAGACGCTGAAAAAAACAGCCTCTATCGTCTGGACGAAGGAAGATTACGACTGGGAGGACTCTGTCTGGCTGAAACAGCGTCGGGCGATTGCAAACGGCAAATCCTTCTACGAGGCTCCCATGCACATCTACGAGATCCATCTGGCTTCCTGGCGGACAAAGGACGGAAAAACCACCGCCGAGGGCGAAAACTATCTGAACTATCGGGAGATTGCCGATCAACTGGTTCCCTATGTCAAGCGGATGGGCTACACCCATGTGGAACTGATGCCTATCGGGGAGTATCCCTTTGACGGCTCTTGGGGCTATCAGTGCTGCTCCTATTTTGCGCCGACCTCCCGTTTCGGAACCCCCGACGATTTCCGCTATTTTGTCAACACACTGCATAAAAACGGTATCGGCGTGATTCTGGACTGGGTGCCCGCCCATTTCCCCAAGGACGAGCACGGACTGCGCGATTTCGACGGATCGCCCCTGTACGAGTATCAGGGCTGGGATCGTATGGAGCATACAGAGTGGGGAACCCGTTGCTTCGACGTAGGCAGAAACGAGGTGCAATGCTTCCTCGTGTCCTCGGCAATGAGCTGGTTTGACCGCTATCATGTGGACGGGCTCCGGGTGGATGCCGTGGCGTCCATGCTCTATCTTGACTACGCCAGAAAGCCGGGCGAATGGGTGCCCAATGTCTACGGCGACAACAAGAATCTGGAGGCGATCGCCTTTTTCAAGAAGCTCAACGGCGCGCTGTTTGGAAACTATCCCGACATTCTCATGATCGCGGAGGAGTCTACCGCGTGGGCGGCGATCACCAAGCCGGCACACGAAGGCGGACTGGGCTTCAACTTCAAGTGGAACATGGGTTGGGCGAACGATCTGTACGAATACGTTCAGAAAGACCCGGTTTACCGCAAATATCACCACAATGCACTGAATTTTTCCCTTTCCTACGCTTTCAGCGAGAACTACATCCTTCCGGTTTCCCACGACGAGGTGGTACACGGAAAGAAGTCGCTGATTGACAAGATGTGGGGCAACTACGATCAGAAGTTCGCGGGAATGCGAGCCTTCCTGCTCTGGCAGATGACTCATCCCGGCAAAAAGATGACCTTCATGGGTTGCGAATACGGTCAGTTCCGCGAATGGGACTACGAAAACCAGCTGGAATGGTTCATGCTGGATTATCCGGCGCATTCCGCCATGCTGAATTATTCTGCGTCGCTGAATAACTTCTACCTGTCCCGCCCCGAACTCTGGCAGATCGACTTCTCGTGGGAAGGTTTTGAGTGGATTTATGCCGACAAGAACGACGATAACCTGATCGCCTTCCGCCGGATGGATCGGGCAGGGAAGGAGCTGATCGTGGTGATCAACTTCTCGGCAGCGCCCTACAGAGGATACGGAATCCCGGTAAAAGAGGACGCT
>CAYOON010000326.1:0-2208 GCA_964405595.1 uncultured Lachnospiraceae bacterium
CATTTCGAACAGGTGAATCTGATCCATTGTTTCAGGATCCGATGATCACGGACAGATTGTCCATAATTTTAGCTGCAACGTCGGGCTTGTTCATGGAGTAGACGTGGACTGCGTTGATGCCGTTGGCAAACAGGTCGATGATCTGTTCGGTGGCGTAGGCGATTCCCGCCTGCTTCATGGCTTCGGGGTTCTCTCCGAAGTGATCGACGATCTGCTTGAAGCGTCCGGGAAGCATCGTACCCGAAAGCTTGCAGGAGCGGACGATCTGCGCGGCGTTGGTGACCGGCATAATGCCGGGGATCACGGGAACGAATATTCCGGCGTCCCGTACCTTGAAAAGAAAATTGTAGAAGATGTTATTGTCGAAAAACATCTGGGTAGTCAGGAAGTCACATCCGGCGTCGATCTTGCGCTTCAGATTGGCAATATCCGCCTTTTGGTTGGGCGATTCGGGATGCCCCTCCGGATAGCAGGCACCGCCGATGCAGAAGTCGCCGCGCTCCTTTAAGTAGGCAGTCAGATCGCTGGCGTGGGCGAAATCGACGACGCCCTCCCCATCCTCGGGCAGATCGCCCCGGAGCGCGAGGATGTTTTGGATCCCTTCCTTTTTGAATGCCTCGATCTTCTCGTCAACCGACGCACGGGTCGCCGATACGCAGGTCAGATGCGCCAGCGGGGTGACCCCGTGAACATTCAGCAGATCGGAGGCGATTTTCGTGGTATAGAGAGAGGTTCCGCCGCCGGCGCCATAGGTTACGCTCATGAAAGAGGGGTGAAGTGCCGCAATCTGCTCGGTAGCAGCTTTTACACTTTCGAACTTGGAGCTTGTTTTTGGCGGGAATACCTCCATCGACAGGGACGGGTGTCTTTTATCTGTGATTCTATCAATAATTTTCATGGTATTTGCTCTTTTCTGTAAATTATGTGTAGGCTTGTGCCGCCGTGATAGCCTTCCGCCATCTTGCCAGCTCGTTTTCTCGGAAGCTGTCGTCTTTCAAGGGAGAATAGATTTTATCGCATCTACGGATTCCGTTCAGTTCCTCTTGGGTAATTCCTCCGAGGGCTAACATTGCCAGCATGGCCGCGCCAAGGGCGGTGGACTCCACGCAAATGGGACGATCCACGGGGACGCATAGCAAATCAGCCTGATACTGCATCATGAAGTCGCTGACCGATGCTCCGCCGTCCACGCGAAGAGCGGTTACCGGACAGCTTGCGCCCTTCTCCATGGCGCGAACCATGTCGTGTACCTGAAAGGCGATGCCCTCCAGTACGGCTCGACAAATCTCGGCGCGTCCAGACCCTCTCGTCAACCCGACCAGCGTCCCACGGGCGTACATATCCCAATAGGGGGCTCCGAGTCCCGTGAATGCCGATACGAAGGTAACGCCTCCGGAGCTTTCTACCGATTCGGCAAGCAGATCGCACTCGCGGGCGGTGGAAATCAGGTGCAGCTCGTCCCGGAGCCATTGGATAGAGCTGCCCGCGTTAAATACGCTGCCTTCCAGCGCGTAGACCGTTCGCTCGCCGATCTTCCATGCGACGCTGGTTACGAGGTTCTCGTCAAATACAGGCTTTTCTCCGATGTTCATCAGGGTGAAACAGCCGGTTCCGTAGGTGTTTTTGACATCTCCTACCCCAAAGCAGGCTTGTCCGAACAGAGCGGCCTGCTGATCGCCCACCGAAGCGCAAATCGGAACACCCGACAGCATTGCGGGGATTGACGGATCCTCGTGGACGCTGCCAATCATGTCGGAGTTCGGCACAACCTCGGGCAGCATCGCCATGGGAATGTCGAAAAGCGCGCACAGTTCGGGATCCCATGCCAGCTTTTGGATGTCGAAGAGCATAGTCCGGGAGGCGTTAGAAACGTCGGTGACGTGCCGACCGGTCAGATTCCAGATCAGCCAGCTGTCCACCGTTCCGCAGAGCAGTTCCCCGCGCTTTGCCTGTTCTTTGGATCCCGGATTGTGGTCGAGGATCCATTTAATCTTGGTGGCGGAGAAATAGGCGTCGATTTTCAGTCCGGTGATCTGCTTGATTTTGTCGGTATAGCCCTTTCGGATCAGTTCCTCACAGAGATCCGCGGTGCGGCGGCATTGCCAGACGATGGCGTTTCCGATGGGCAGTCCGGTCGCTTTGTCCCACACAATGACGGTCTCCCGCTGATTGGTGATCCCGATGGCGTCCGGCTTTTCGCTGGATTTT
>CAYOON010000327.1:0-2207 GCA_964405595.1 uncultured Lachnospiraceae bacterium
ACCGGCTTGGTTCTGCCGATGGACGCTCTTGCGGCAAGATAGTCCTTATAGGTACGCTCCAGCAGGGGATCGGCGAACTCCACGCTGTCGATGGTGGTCAGGAAGGTGGTATGGCGGCAGTGATCGGACCAGTAGGTGTCGATCATCTTGATTTCGGTGATGGTAGGATCCCGCTTCTCGGATGCGAAATAGCTCTGGCAGTACTTGAGGTCGTCCAGATCCATAGCCAGTCCCTTTTCGGCGATGAAATCGGCAAGACCCTTCTCGTCCAGATTCAGGAAGCCGTCAAGGGTTGCGACCTCGGTGGGGATGTCGTACTTCGCGGCAAGGGTGTCCGCCTTCGCTAGGGAGGCTTCCCTTGCCTCAACGGGGTTAATCAGATGCTTCTTGATCGCGGCGATGTCGGATTCGGACAGATCGCCGGTCAGGATATAGACTCTGGCCGTGGTAACCACGGGACGCTCACCCTTGGAGATAATCTGGATGCACTGTGCAGCCGAGTCAGCCCGCTGATCGAACTGTCCGGGCAGATACTCCACCGCGAATACGACGGCACCCGGTACTTCGGGCAGCTCCTCGGTGGTAATATCCAGTTGGGGCTCGGAGAAAACGGTCTTTACGGCGTAATCGAAGAGATCGCGGTCGATCTTCTCCACGTCATAGCGGTTGAACAGCCGAACTTCCTTGACTCCGGCGATTCCGAGAATCTCCCGGATGTCGTTCTTCAGCGACTTCGCTTCATTCGCCAGTTCGGGCTTCTTTTCTACATATATACGATAAACCATGGTTTTTTACTCCTTTATTGAAGCGCTTTTAATGCTCTTGCACCGATGTCTTTCCGATAGTAGGCATTCTCAAAAGAAACAGTCTTGACCGCTGCGTACGCTTTGTCGATAGCACTCGGCAGATCGTCGGCAGTTGCTGTGACGCCCAGTACCCGTCCGCCGCCGGTGACGACCTTTCCGTCCCGGATCTTCGCGCCGGCGACATAGATCTCCGCGTCGCTCTGCTCGGGGAAGGTGATCTCGAATCCGGTCTGATATTTGGACGGATAGCCATCCGATGCCATCACTACGCAGCAGGCCGCGCCGTCCGAGAACTCTACGGTTGTCTGATCCAGCGTGCCGTTGGTGGTCGCCTGCATGATGGTCAGCAGGTCGGATTTCAGCAGGGGGAGTACCACCTGGGTCTCGGGATCGCCGAAACGGCAGTTGTACTCGATCACCTTGGGTCCGTCCTTTGTGATCATCAGACCGAAGTAGAGGCAGCCCTTAAAGGTGCGTCCCTCGGCGTTCATGGCGGCGATCGTCGGCAGGAAAATCTTCTCCATGCACTCGGCCGCAACCGCGGGGGTATAGTAGGGGTTGGGGGCAATGGTGCCCATGCCGCCGGTGTTCAGACCGTCGTCGTTATCCCGGGCGCGTTTGTGATCCATGGAGGAAACCATGGGCTTCACTACCTTGCCGTCGGTGAAGGAAAGCACCGATACCTCGGGACCCTCCAGAAATTCCTCGATAACAATCTGACTGCCCGACGCGCCGAAGATCTTGTCCTCCATCATGGAGCGAACCGCCGCCTTCGCCTCGTCCCGGGTCATGGCGATAATGACGCCCTTACCCAGCGCCAGCCCGTCCGCCTTGATAACGGTGGGGATGGGAGCGGATTCCAGATAATCCAGCGCCGACTGCATATCGGTGAAAACCTCGTATGCGGCGGTGGGGATGCCGTACTTATTCATGAGATTCTTGGAGAAAACCTTGCTTCCCTCGATAATTGCCGCATTCGCTTTCGGTCCGAAGCAGGGGATACCTACCTCGCTTAATGCGTCCACGCACCCGAGTACCAGCGGATCGTCTGGAGCGACTACTGCGTAGTCGATCTTCTGCTCGACAGCGAAAGTGACGATTTTCTCAATATCCTTGGCACCGATGTCCACGCAGGTGGCATCCATGGCGATTCCGCCGTTTCCGGGGAGTGCGTAGATCTCGGTGACATCGGGATTCTTCTTCAAACTCTTAATGATGGCGTGTTCTCTTCCTCCGCCACCGACTACCAGTAATTTCATGACACTGTTCCTTCCTTTCTTGGGGAAAAATCGGCAATTTGCGGGATATTTTAGTGATGGAAGAGGCGCAGTCCGCAAAACGCCATGGCGATGTCGTACTTGTTGCAGGTCTCGATCACCTGATCGTCGCGGATGGATCCGC
>CAYOON010000328.1:0-2192 GCA_964405595.1 uncultured Lachnospiraceae bacterium
CCCTCTCCTGCTTCGACGGGATCTACCCCTGTATGCCGAATGTCGAACGCTTCTCGGAGTGTGCCGACGTCTTCCCGAACGCCTATACGCCCAGTCCGGTCTGCCTGCCCGCCCGCTGCTCGATCATGACGGGACTTGCTCCCCACCGATCGGGCTCGGTCAGCAATATTTTCGGCGCGTCTCTCTCGAGGGAGTTCCCCAATCTCTTCACCTGCCTGAAGGCGGAGGGCTACCATACCGCCCTCTACGGGAAGTGCCACTTCATCCCCGTCCCCTACCCCGCCACCCGAGGCGATATGACGCTGGAATACGAGCATTTCATCACCTATTACCGCTCCCTCGGCATGGACGATCTCTGCTTGCAGGATGATAAAAATAACTCCCTTTGGTACTACGACGATTACGCCAAGGATCTTTCCCGCAAGGGAATGCTGAAAAAGTGCCGCTATGAGGCGCATCAGAACCCCGAAAATCACGGCTGCTACGACTTTCCCTTTGATCCAGCCATGCACCCCGACGCATGGGTGGGCGACCATGCCGTCGAACGCATCCGCTGTGCAGATCCGGATCAGCCCTCCTTTACATGGGTATCCTTCTCGGGTCCCCACTATCCCGTGGACACCCCGAGGGAATACACCAACCGGGTCGACCCGACGAAAATTCCGCTGCGGATCTTCGATCCCGCCGAGTGGGAGGACGAAAGCAAGTACCACTACCGGGGCTATCACGGTCCCGGAACCACCGAGGGCAGCGGTCATGCGGCGGGCGGCGCGCAAAAAAACTACGACGAAGAATACTGGATCGACTGGCGGAGGCGTTATCTGGGGAATCTGCTGCTGATCGACGAAAAGATCGGGCAGATCCTGACCGCCGCCGAGGAAAGGTTCGGCGAGAATCTGTTGGTGATCTACACCACCGATCATGGTGAGATGATGGGCAACCACTCGCTGTGGGGCAAAAACGGCGCGCTCTTTCAGGATGTGCTGCGAATCCCGCTGCTGATCCGCGCCCCGGGGCAGAAAACCGGACGCGTCTTCCCCCAGACGGTCAGCTCGCTGGAGCTATTCCCCACCATTCTGCACGCCGCAGGAGCAGATGTCCCCGAAAACTGCGACGGTCTGCCCATCGCACAGATGGTTGAACGGGGCGGCAGACCCTACATCCTCTCCGAATGCGAGGATCGGGTTGCCATCGTGGAGGGCGACTACAAGCTGGAGATCAACCGCGCAGGGATGCGCGGGCGCACCTACCGCGAATTCTACGATCTGTCGGTCGACCCCTTCGAGTTCGTCAACCGCTATGACGATCCCGCCTACAGGGAGATCATCGGGCACCTGCAAGCCATTCTGGACAGTCAGCCGTATTTGAATGAAACCATCTTCCGCCCCGTGGACGGCGCCGACTATTGGCTCAACGACGGTCGCGGCGCGGGACTTGCCGGTCAAGCGGCGGACAAACTGTAAAAATGTTCAAAATCAACAAGAATCCCATCAATTTTTGTACAGTTTTTCCTCTTGACAATGAAACACTCTTTGTGATATAATAGGAGAAACCGATGAAGAAGAGTTAGTACGTTTGGTTTCCCTTCTTTCAGAGAGCCGCAGGCGGTGGAATTGCGGCAGAAGCAGCCGATCAGAATGGACTTCCGCGGGCAAACGGAAAGTCAGTTCTCTCTGCCGAGTATGGGCGCCGGAGTAACCGCTCCGTAATCAAATGTTTGTGTATTCCGAGATCCATCTCACGATACGCACAAAGAGGATGAATTCAAACGGATTCGTCAAGCCGGGTGGCACCGCAGGATTGTGATTTTCCTGTCCCAGCAATGAAGAGATCATTGCCGGGGCAGGTTTTGTTTTTATTCGCCTTATTTTTACAGATAAATAATCCCGAAATGAATTTCGGGTAAAATAAAGAAAGGACAGGGAATCATTATGTCAGAAAAGAAAATCCACTACAAAATTTATATTGAAGAAAGCGAAATGCCGAAAGCATGGTACAACCTCCGCGCCGACATGAAGGTTAAACCCGCACCGCTTATGAATCCCGGAACAATGAAGCCCATGACAGCCGAAGAGCTTGAAGGTGTATTCTGCTCGGAGCTTGTAAAGCAGGAGCTTGACGAAACAACACCCTATATCGAAATTCCCGAGGAAATCCGCGAGTTTTATAAAATGTATCGTCCGTCACCGTTG
>CAYOON010000329.1:0-2184 GCA_964405595.1 uncultured Lachnospiraceae bacterium
TGGAATGATTGTGCCTGCGGCTATGTGATCGGCAGAGCCATGTGGTCGGGCAGCAATATGACGTTGTCGGGCATTATCTCCATTACGCAAGGACTGTTAGAGGATGACGAAAGCCTTTGGGAGCAAATTGTATTTTGAATTGTTAAAACGGCGGTTACGATACCGCCGTTTTTGATGTGTTATGCTCTACGTTTTTCTCCTGCCCGGGAGATAGCACGAGATCTGTCTCCTGTTTGACCTCCTTGATCCGTATCAAAAGAAACATCGTATTGATGCAGGTCATGATTCCGACTGTCAGATCGGCGATCAGCCACATGGTTTCCGAACTCATCAACGCACCGGGAATCGCCGCCAGACAATAAAGAAGGATGTACCCCTGTTTTGCAATCTTCCGATCGGTCAGGTATCCGATGCTGACGATCCCGTAGTAGGACCATCCGATCAGGGTCGCAAGTGCAAAGAAAATCACGCAGATCGTGAGAAGCCCAACGGCAAACTCCCCGATTCCCGCCCGGAAGCAGGAGATCACCAGCTCCATACCGTCCTGTCCGGGAAAACGATCCCATAGGATCAGTACGACGAAAGCGGTCAGACTGCACATCAGGATGGTATCGGCGAAAACCTCAAAAATCCCCCAGAATCCCTGCCTTGCGGGGCTGTCGGTATCGGCACCCGCGTGCGCGATAGGCGCGGTTCCGCAGCCTGCCTCATTGGTGATCAGCCCCCGGGAGATTCCAAGCCGCAGCGACTTCATCAACAGATAACCGCCAATCCCGCCCAGTGCCGCGTCCGGCTTGAAAGCGTCCCGCAGAATCATCGACAGGATTCCGGGAATCAGCGCGAGATTGGGCAGAATCACCCAAAGGGACAGTCCTACAAAAATAACGCTCATCAGCGGCACCAACAGCGACGTGACTGCCGATATTCCTTTGAATCCCTGACTAATCGCAAAATACAGAAAGGCTGCAATCGCGACCGAGAGTAGCAGGGGAGAAATGGGCAATACCTGCCGCACGGTCTGCGACACTGCGTTCATTTGCAGGAAGTTGCCCAGCGACAGGGAAGCAAGCAGACAGAGAATCGCGAAGGGAATTGACAGTATTTTCAGCGGACGTCCGTCTTTTTTGCGCATATAATACATTGCGCCGCCGATAAATCCGTTTTTCGTGAAAACCCGGTATTTCACGGCAAGCACGACCTCGGCATACTTGATCAGCATGGAAAAGAGCGCACCCATCCACATCCAGAAAATCGCGCCGGGTCCTCCTGCCACAATCGCGGAGGCCACGCCGGAAATGTTTCCGACCCCCAGCGTCCCCGCCAGCGCTACGGTCATGGATTTAAAGGGTGACGGTCCTTCCTTCTTTCCGTCCTTTCCGGAAAGCATGGATTTTATAACCGTCGGCGCATGCAGAATATGGAAGAAACGCAGCGCGCAGGCGAAAACAATCCCGGCAAAGATCAGCAGAACCGGGACGGCAGGCGAAAGAACATACCGATTGAACCACGCAAACACCGAAAATCGCACGCTCCTTTCCGACTTTTTGGCAAACTCGTTCTATCTTTATTCAATTCCGCCGAAAAGTAGAAGCAATTATTAGCAATTGTTTTATGAAAGTGTTAAAAGAATGTGAATATTCACGAAAACCTCTTGCATTTTTAGAGAAAATGGTTAAAATAGGAAATGTAAGTTAGCACTCAACGCAAAAGAGTGCCAACAATAGAAAGTCTTTATGGAGGAAACGAATATGACAATCAAACCTCTTTCCGACCGTGTTGTCGTCAAGATGGTCGAAGCGGAAGAAACAACCAAAAGCGGTCTGATCCTTTCGGCCGCATCCAAGGAGAAGCCCCAGTTTGCCGAGGTAATCGCAGTAGGACCCGGCGCCAAGAATAAGGATGGCGTGCTTGTTCCGATCAGCGAAATCGCGGTGGGCAATCAGGTCATTATCAGCAGCTACGCAGGCAGCAAGGTCAAAGTAGACGGCGAGGAATACATCATCGTAAACCTGTCCGACATCCTTGCAATCGCAGAATAACCGAAGGGAGATTTACAGAAAATGGCAAAGGATATTGTACTTGGAATTGAAGCAAGAAACGCTCTCATGGCAGGCGTTGATAAGCTCGCAAATACCGTAAAGATCACCATGGGACCCAAAGGCCGCAACGTCGTTCTCGACCGTA
>CAYOON010000330.1:0-2183 GCA_964405595.1 uncultured Lachnospiraceae bacterium
CAGGCTCAGATTTATGTAGCTACCGACGGTGATGATGGCAATCCTGGCACAGAGCCGGAGCGGCCGCATACCGGTCTGTATATCGCCCTCGGCATCGGCGGCGGACTGGTGCTGATTGCGGCGGCTGTGGCGGTGCTGCTGGGGATCCGGGCAAAAAAGCGTCGGGCTGCACGAGAGGTTCAGATTTGAATTTGATCCGACGGCTGGAATTATATCGCCAGATAACCTGATATTATCACACACCGGGATTCGGCAAGCCGAATCCCGGTGTGTTTCATATCCCCTTCTTTCCCCGCCAGCTTCCGGCGGACTCGCCGGTCAGGCGTTTGAAGGTGTTCATAAAGTGATGCTCGTCGCAGAAGCCCAGCAGCTCGGCGATCTCCTTCATGGAATACCGCCGGTCGGACAGCATGTCTCTTGCAATCTCGATCTTGCGCTCCAGGATGTACTGCTTGGGCGTGACCCCGTACTGCTCCCCGAATACCCGGTTGATGTGCCGGATCGAGTAATGCTCCGCCGCCGCGATCTCGTCCGGGGAGATCTGATAGTAGGGCGAGTCGTCGATCCGCAGCCGGATCCGCTCGGCAAGCCCCTGCACCTGCCCCGAGCTTTCGGCGGCATAGTGGATCGCCGACAGAATGTCCGAAATCCGCTGGATCGACTGCCGGTAGGCCTCGTACTTGCCGAACCGCCCCACCTCCCGGAGCAGTCCGTGGACGGCGTGGAAATAATGCTCGGTGTTGACCTTGGCGATCACCAGCGGCTCGGTCAGGCGGCAGAACTCCACCAGCGAGTCCACCAGCGATCCGGCGCAGTTGATCCACGCCTTTTTCAGCGGCTCCTTCGGGTCGGAGTAGTAGACGCACGCCACCCGCTTATTGATGAAGTAGCTGTCCCCCTTTTCGATGGGATAGCTGCCGCCATCCAGTTCGATGATTCCCCGACCCTCCTGCACATACTCCAGAACGTACATATAGTCGTAGACCTCCCCCCACTCGGGGCGGACGATCCGATAGCCCGGATCGGGCAGGGTGAGCCCCGCTTCCTTGATGTGGAAGGACGGCTCCTTGGCGAAGGTGCTCCAGTTGACGAACACCAGCTCTTCGTCCCCGTATCGGTTGGTTATGCTGCTCCGTTGGTCATACAGTCGTCGCACTTTTTCTTCGGGCATACCGACCCCTCCTTTTAATGGGAAAAATCCAGCGGATACTGCATGACCAGCTTCCGCAGCTCGGGCAGGGTACGGGGCGTATACGCCATGTAGGGCTGCATGACCCCCACGTTGTACGCCTCGATCTGATAGCCCTTGATCTTATTCAGCTTGCTGTAAACGTCGGCGGAGATCTTCGCCTCATAGGAATTATGGACGTGTCCGTAAAGATGGACCGTCCCTTTTTTCTGCATATCCTTGAAGGATGAGAGCGGATAGTGGCAGAGAACCACGATGCCGTCCTCGGTGGTAAGCTCCAGATAGTCGTAGATTTTCTCGAAGGCGTAGTTCAGCTCGGTTCCGGTGTCATGATTGCCCCGGATCAGGATCTTGTGCCCCGCCAGCCGCTGGGAGATCGAGACTACATCCCCGCCCCTGCCGTAGGAGAAGTCGCCGATCACATAGACGGTATCGTCGGGGGTGACTACGCTGTTCCAGTTTTTGATGATCGCCTCATTCATGCTTTCGACGCTGACGAAGGGTCTTCCGTCATATCCGAGGCACTTTTTATCATAGAAATGGGTATCGGAAAGATAAAAATTCACAAAAATCACCTCTTTCCTCATTATAGCAGATTCGGAACGGAAAATCAAGTCTCTTTGTGAAAATCGTCAATTTTAGCGGGTTTTGTGGGAATTTACTGTTTTTACGAAAAAGTGCTTGACAATTCTCGAAAAATGGTGTATATTGTACAATGAGGAATTATACCCTTTCAGACCACCGAAAAGCCGATCTTCGCTGTGTCAGCCAAGATGGTCGGGGAGGTTCCCGCCAAAGCCGCAGGGCTTTGATTTCCCCTTACAATTAGAACGCTGAACAATCAAATTCCCGCTGTATCAGCCGAGAAGGCCGGGTGAGCTTCTGGGATGGTTCCCGTCAAAGCCGCAGGGCTTTGATTCCCCTTACAATTCAGAACGCTGAACAACCAAATTTACTCTGTCGCCAGCCAAGGAGGTTGGGGGAGAGTATGAGA
>CAYOON010000331.1:0-2155 GCA_964405595.1 uncultured Lachnospiraceae bacterium
GTGGATCCTAACGACGTGGTGGATCAGTACGGCGCCGATACGCTGCGCACCTATGTGCTCTTTATGGGCGACTACGGCTCTGCAGCTCCTTGGTCGGACTCCAGCGTGAAGGGATGCAAGCGCTTCCTGGAGCGTGTCGCCGATCTTCCCGGAAAGGTCAAGGGAACCGGTTCCACGTCCGCGCTGGAATCACTCTTCCACAAGACGATCAAGAAGGTTTCGGATGACATTGAGGAAATGAAGTTCAACACCGCCATCGCCGCAATGATGACGCTGATCAACGCCATCGACGACGCGGGATCGCTGACAAAAGACGAGCTGGAAATCTTCATCAAGTTGCTCTGCCCCTTCGCTCCCCACATCTGCGAGGAGATCTGGGCGGATCTCGGTCACACCGACCTGCTCTCGCTCTCCGCGTGGCCGGAGTACGACGAGGCAAAGACGGTGGATGCAACCGTCGAGATCGCGATTCAGTTCAACGGCAAGTTCAAGGGTACCTTCGTAATGCCCAAGGACGCAACCAAGGAAGAGCTGATCGCCGCCGTCAAGAGCAATCCCAAAATGGCTGTTTACTTCGAAGGCAAAACCATCGTCAAGGAGATTTGCGTTCCCGGGAAACTTGTCAATATTGTGGTAAAATAATTCTTGAAAATAATTTCGGAATTGTTAAAAAAATGCTTAAAAACTATTGACATTTTTAATTAAATATTGTATAATAGTGGACGGTAAAATTATTCTCTTGCAGAATGCGAGGGGAGGGAATGTTAGAATGGCAGAAATCAGAGTAAAAGAAAACGAATCTCTTGACAGCGCACTCCGCAGATTTAAGAGACAGTGTCAGCGCTCCGGTGTTCTTACTGAGCTCAAGAAGAGAGAGCAGTACGACAAGCCCAGCGTAAAGCGCAAGAAGAAATCTGAAGCGGCTAGAAAGCGCAAGTATAAGTAATTTGTTTACTTAAATTCACAAAAGCAATTGAGACGGCTTTGCCGTCTCAATCTGTTTTTATGAATTTCGGGACAGCCCTGCCGTCCCCAATTGTTTACCCAAAAATCACCGAACTGCTCCAACAAGGAACGGTTCGGTGATTTTCGATTCAAATATCATATCCGATCTGCCGCCGGATTTCTTCCATACAGTCCAGAACAATCGATGCCAGTCGATCGTACTCCGTCGGGCATTTCGATTTATTCACCAGTGCCAGAAAATCGGACAGTTCGGCGCACATCCCATCCGGGAAGGTGGTTTCTCCGTGCAGGAGGATTTCGCTCCCCTGACCGTCGAACAGCCGAATATTCTGAAGGCGGGACAGGTTTCCGATCACGGCACTTCCCTGCTGACACAGGATTTCGCTGTGAATCCGGCTCTCCGCCAGTTTTGTGAAGGTCAGAATAGCGCTAAAATCGCCGTAGTCAAAGATTACGCTGTCGTTGATGTCAACACCTGTCTGGAAAAATTTCGCCTCAGAAACGATTCTGACGGGCTTCCCGAAGAGATAGCAGGCAAGATAGATGGCGTAAACGCCAAGATCCATCAACGCGCCGCCTCCGGTGGACTTTTCGAAGGTAGAGAACTGCTCGCCACGGAGTACCCGATCCAGTTTGGAGGATCGCTGGCTGAAATCCAGTCTTGCCGAAATTACGCCTCCATAGGATTCAATCGCCGCTTTCAGATCGGCAATCCACGGCTGGTGGATGTTCATGATCGCTTCCATGAATACCACACCCCGCGCGTCGGCGATGACACGAAGCTCCTCATATTCCGCTCGCCGATAGCAGACCGGCTTTTCGCAGAGAACGTGCTTCCCTGCCGTCAGGAGTAGCTTCGCCTGCTCGTAGTGGGCATAGTTGGGCGACGCAATGTATACGGCGTCGATGTTGGGATCGGCTGCCATCCTGTTCAGATCGTCATACAGACGGATGTTTCCGTATGGTGCCGTGAATTCCTCCGCACGTTGCAAACTGCGGGAGTATTGGGCGAAATAGGTTACGCCGTCGGTACGGCGCATGGCCTCGATCATATTTTCGGTCAGCCAGAAGCTGCCGATTACTGCAAAATTCATACAGCTTTTCTCACTTTATCAGGTTTTGTGGCCTGTCCGTCGGGCAGGTGGCGGATGATCTTACGGTAGACATAGACAAATCCGACCATACTCAC
>CAYOON010000332.1:0-2131 GCA_964405595.1 uncultured Lachnospiraceae bacterium
TTTTTCTCCGTTGGGATGTGGAATGAGATTTCTTGACATCCACAAGTCTATCAGCCGATAAAGCCGCCGGCACCGCGGTAGTCAGCGAACTGATTGGTATTCTCCACTTTGCCCTCGTTTACACAACTGTCGAAGGTAACGGTAGCGTCGCTCTGAACTTTACCGATGAAGCCGCCGGCAACCTCGTAGCCGGTGATAGCGCCCTTATTGGTGCTATTCTTAATGGTAACATTCGAGCCGCCGTCCTCGATACAACCAATGAAGCCGCCGGTGCCGTTACCGCCGCCCGAGGTGATCTTCACGTTGGTGGTAACGTTCTCAATGGTAACGGGATTGGTTCCCTTCAGGGTTCCGATCAGCGTGCCGGTGCTGTTTCCGTTGCTGGTGATAGTTCCCTTAACGGTAAGGTTCTTGATTGTACAGCCGCCTGCCGAGCAGAAGATCGCGAAACGGGCGCTATCGTTGTCGGTCAGGTTGACGGTGATGGTGTGACCGTCGCCGTCGAGGGTACCGGTGAACAGATTGCCTTCCTGCTTATAGGAGATGGCTTCCGTAATGGTGATGTCCTTGGTAAGCTTGTAGCTTCCGCCAAGGTTGTTTGCAATAGCCGCGAACTCTTCCGCACTGGATATTGTCGTGACGTTTTCTGCGGCAAATATCGACGCGGGAAGAAGCGCTACAACCATAATGCAAACCAAGATGATTGAGACAAGTTTCTTCATTTGTTTCTCCTCCTGAATTTCCGGACAGACCCAGAATTATTTGTCTGCCCTTTTGAATGTATTGTACCGCAAAATTCTCAAAAAGTCAATACTTTGCGGATTTTTTGGCACTCGCCCGAGTAAAGTTTCCTTTTATGAACAAAAATAGTGTCCAAAATTGTGCAATCTGTACAACCGGTACCCTTGCCGATCTCATCTTTTTCTCCATGTTCCAACCGAGAACAGGATCATAACGGGCATAATTTCCAGTCTGCCAAGCAGCATCAGCGCCGACAGGACGATTTTCGAAAAATAGGAGTATCCGGCAAAGCTTCCGGCGGGGCCGACGACGTTCAAACCGGGACCTACGTTGTTGATACAGGTAAGTACCGCCGTAAAATTCGTCGTAAAATCGAAATTGTCCACCGAAATCATCAGTACAGATGCAATTATTATACCGATGTATAGTGCCAGATAGTTTGTAGAGGTCTTGATTACCTCACCCGGAACCACTTCCCCGTCCAAACGAACAACATTCACCGATTTGGGGCGGAGCATGTGCCGGACTTCCCGCACGATGCTCTTGAAGATGATAATCACACGGGAAATCTTGAGTCCGCCGGCCGTGGAGCCCGCACAGGCACCGAACATCGTCAGGATCAGCAGAACCGCTTTGGACAGCTCCGGCCAGACGTTGTAGTCCAGCGTGGAGAATCCCGCCGTGGACATGATCGTCGTGACCTGAAAGAAGGACGCACGGATACATTCGCCGATGCCGTCGAACATCCGGACGGTATTTACGGTGATTATCGCGACCGAAACGGCGCAGATCACCAGATAGACCCGGAGCTCCTCGCTTTTGAACACTTCCCGGAAACGGCGGACAAGCAGGAAGAAGTAGAGGTTGAAGTTGATGCCGCAGAGCAGCATAAAGACAGCGACGATCCACTCCGCGGCAGGATTCGCGTAGCCTGCGATGGATGCGTTCATGACCGAAAATCCGCCTGTTCCCGTGGTTGCAAAGGCGGTTACGATCGAGTCGTAGATCGGCAGACCGACGACCCACAGTAAAACGGCTTCGATAACGGTCAGTGAGAGATAGATCACATACAGAATCTGCGCCGTCTGCCGCAGTTTGGGAACCAGCTTTCCTTTCGTGGGACCCGGAACCTCGGCGCGCATCAGATGGATCGCTCTTCCGTCATCGGAGGGGAGGATCGCCAGCACGAAGACCAGTACGCCCATACCGCCGATCCAGTGGGTGAAGCTGCGCCAGAAGAGGATCCCCTTGGGCAGCGACTCAATTTCGGTCAGGATGGTGGATCCCGTGGTAGTAAATCCCGACACGGTCTCGAAGAAGGCGTCGATATAGTTGGGGATCGCTCCGCCAATCACGAAGGGCAGCGCGCCGAACAGAGACATCAGAACCC
>CAYOON010000333.1:0-2125 GCA_964405595.1 uncultured Lachnospiraceae bacterium
GGGAGTAGTAGGCGGCGTAAGGGTCATTCAGCGAGGCAATATAGGAACGGTAGACCTCATCCAACGAGCCCGCGGCGCTCCATTCTTCCGGTTCCCCGTAGAAGTAGGCGTTCACGAGCGCCTGCATGTAGGATAGGGTCTCATCCTTCCCCACCGCTGCCTCGAGTTTGCTTATCCTGTCCTGATAGGCGCTGACCAGTTCGGCCTCCCGACGGTTCGCCTCCTTTTTCATGGACAGATAGGTGGTCATACAGGTGGCAAGACTCGTCACCAGACAGACTGCCAGCGTAACCGACAGCCAAGGAAGGATTTTACCGATTTTTCTTTTATTCATGAAACGATTCACCAGATTCTGATCTTTACGGCTTGGTAACGTAGCCCTTGAAAGGATCTACCGACTGCCAAGCGTTATTCTTGCGGAGGCGAACCTCCAGATGGCAGCAGCTGCCGGTAGCGTTTCCGGTTACGCCGACCTTTGCGATCTCCTCGCCCTGCAAAACATATTCGCCGGGTTTGGCGGAAATGCTGTTGCAGTGGGCATAGCGGGTCTGCGTTCCGTCATCGTGCAGAACCACCACCAGATTTCCGTAGCCGCTGACATAGTCCACCGTAAGCACCACACCCGAGCGGGATGCGTAGATCGGGGAATTGAATGCCACCGCAAAATCGATGCCCTGATGGAAACCGCTGATCTGAACACCGTTATTGGTATAGGTTCTGTAGCCGTACAGCGAGGAAACGTAGCCCGCTTTCAGCTCGGGCAGTCCCACGGGGACAATATAGTCGTATCCGTCCGTAAAATATTCGGAGCCCTTTTGCAGCTCGCCGTTTTCCATCTTTTCCCGGATTGACTGACTTAATGTATCCAATTTTTCCATCTTGGACTGGAGATATTCGGGGGTAAGATTTCCGCCCATCATATCGTTCAGCTTTTCGGACGCCTCTTCAATCTGCCGATTGATCTCGTCCTCGGCAACCTGCGCGTCGTTCAGATATTTCTCCAGAGCGGGCAGATTTTCCGTCTCAAGCTTCTGGATGTACTCCCCGCACTCGCGGATTCGGGTATCCAGATCCTTTTTGATCCCCTGCAGTTCTGCCTCTGCTTCCATCTTCTCATTCTGAATGGACAGCAGATCAGCGCGCTCACCGATCAGTACGGCAGTCTCCTGCTCCAACTCCTGCATCAGCTGCTGATCGTACTCCAGAACGTCGTTCATCCGCTCGATGGAGGTCAGCATGTCGATAAAGCTGTCCGAATAGAAGAAGATTTCCAGCGCGCCCGGAACGCCCTCCTCATAGGATTGACGCAGCCGCTCCAGAAATACGTCGTATTTCTGATTATAATCGGCGATATGCTCGTCGATCTGGGTCTGCTTCTCGGCGATCATCCGATCGTAGCTTTCGATGATTTTGTTCAGGCTATTAATCTGCGCCATGGTCGCGCTGACCCGCTGATCCAGGAGATTCTTGGTCTTTAACGCTTCGGCGTAGTCCTCTTTCGCCTTTTCAAGCTCCTCGTTCAGACTTTCGATCCGCTCGGAGTTCTCAATCAGGCTCTGATAGAGACTGTTCAGCTCGGAGGCGATCTCCTCGGAAGACTGTTTCTTCATGATCTGCGCCGGCGCGGATCGGTTATTTTCCGGAAGCACCTGGGACAGGACGTTCAGCGCGCAGATGGGCAGCAGCGTCAGCGACAGGATGCAGACCACCGAGACGAGCAGGATCAGCCATCGGGATCTGCCCGGGATTTTCTCTTCGTTTATCATGATAAATTCCTCAAAAATGCGGATTCCCCGCGTTTCTTATTTTTCCTTCAAATACTTCGTCAGCGAGATCAGACTGCCCACGATACCGGTCAGAAGTCCGATTCCGAGGAAGGAACCGATCATCAGCGGCACGCACTGGCTGAACGGAACCACCGAGAAGACCCGGTAGTGCGACTTGACGAAATCACAGACCCTGTCGTAAACCAGCCACTCGGCGAAGAAGGCGGCGATGGCGGCAATCAGACCCATGAACAGACCCTCCAGCACGAAGGGCGCGATGATAAATCCGTTGGTAGCACCCACATACCGCATGATGGAGATCTCCTTCCGTCTGGCAAAAACCGCAAGACGGATGGTAT
>CAYOON010000334.1:0-2107 GCA_964405595.1 uncultured Lachnospiraceae bacterium
AGGGGATGGCTTCCTTCTTGAAGTAGTCGCCGAAGGAGAAGTTGCCCAGCATCTCGAAATAGGTGCCGTGGCGGGCGGTGATGCCAACCCGGTCAATATCGGGGGTACGGATGCACTTCTGGCAGGTGGTCATGCGGTGGCGGGGCGGCCCGGCCTCGCCGGTGAAGTACTTCTTCAGGGGGGTCATACCCGCGTTGATCAAAAGGATCGACTTATCCCCGATGGGAACCAGCGGGTAGCTCTTATGGCGAAGGTGTCCCTTCGATTCAAAAAATGTGAGATATTTCTCACGGATGTCGTTAAGTGATGTCCATTCCATATTCTAACTTGTCCTTTACGGTATAATTTATCTTTACCCTGTATTTTACCACAAATTCCCCGATCTGTCAAGGGAAATCCAAGAAAAAGGCAAAAAAACAGGGATTATTTGGAGCGCTCCTACGATCATCGGAATTTTACTGGAAAAATCGACCAATCCTTTTTTTGTTTACGCCGTAAGTGTTTGGCAATACTAAATCGGGACCACTAAAACGGTAAAGGATGGTTGAAGATGTATTACAACAAAGTCGAAATCTGCGGAATCAACACTGCGAAGCTCCCTGTTCTCTCGGACGAGGAGAAAAAGGAGCTTCTGATCCGCGCCGGAAAAGGCGACGAAGAGGCGCGAACCCGTCTGATCGACGGAAATCTGCGTCTGGTACTGTCGATCGTCGGCAGATTCGCCGGGCGCGGGGAGAATCTGGACGATCTTTTTCAGGTAGGCTGCATCGGGCTTATCAAGGCGGTGGACAACTTCAATACCGAGCTTGACGTGAAGTTCAGTACCTACGCGGTACCCATGATTATCGGCGAGCTGCGGCGGCATCTGCGGGATTTCACCCCGGTTCGGGTCAGCCGATCGGTGCGGGATCTGGCGTACAAGGCGCTCACGGCAAGAGAGACGCTTTCCAAACAGATGGCGGACGAGCCTACTGTCGATCAGATCGTGGATTTGCTCAATGAATCGGGAGAGAATTACACCCGGAAGGACGTTGTATGCGCGCTGGAGGCGATTGTGGAGCCGGTATCGCTGTACGATCCGGTTTACTCGGAGGGATCCTCCTCGGGAGAGGGGCTATCGATTATGGATCAGATCAGCGACGATTCTGCCGGAGATGACAACTGGCTGGAGAGTATCGCGATCTCCGACGCGATCAAGTCTTTAGGGGAACGGGAGCAGAAGATCATCAACCTTCGATTCTACAAAAACAAGACCCAGATGGAGATTGCCGCAGAGATCGGCATCTCGCAGGCGCAGGTGTCGAGACTGGAAAAGAGTGCGCTGGATCGGATTCGCAAGCAGCTGTAAACAGCAAGCAGCTTAACCAGAAAAAAGCGAGGATGCCGCTCGGAATACGCGGCATCCTCGCTGTATTAACTGCTGAATTTGCTCTCGATAATCTTCGCCGTTCCGACGGGGGAATAACGCCAATAGTCCATATGCGCCCGATCCGACGCGATGTAGTACTCCATCTTCACGTTGTTCTGCTCGCTCTTGCAGGAGTCGATGATGACCAGCTTGATCTTCATTCGCTCGGGGATGATGTTCTTGATATAGACCGCCACGCTCTGCCCGATGCCGATTCCCTCCCGGTATTCGGCAAGTCCCGCGAGATTCGGGGACAGCTCGATGAAGATTCCATATTCCTCCACCGAACGCACGATCCCCATGACCGTCTGCCCTACCTTAAAGTGGGACGCGTTCTCCTCCCATGTGCCGAGCAGCTCCTTGTGGGTCACATAGATCCGGCAGGTCTCGTAGTCGATGGTCTTCACCACAGCTTTGATGGTCATTCCGACGTAGAAGCGATCCTTGGGATGGGAAATCCGCGAGATGGAGATGCAGTCGATCGAGAGCAGCGACGCGATCCCGCAGCCTACGTCCACGAAGGCGCCGAAATGCTCCAGATGGGTGATCCTTGCGGGAATGATGTCCCCGCTTTCCAGACACACCAGATATATATGTACGCACTCGCTCTGCGCGCTTTTCCGCGAGAGAATCGCTGAGGGCTTCCCGCCCTAGTCGTACTCGATGGCAAGTATTTTTAAGCAGACCGGCTTGCCGACC
>CAYOON010000335.1:0-2097 GCA_964405595.1 uncultured Lachnospiraceae bacterium
GAGAAGGACTTCAGACTGCCGCCGCTTCGCGCCTGCGACGGCGTGATCCCGTGAAACCGCTGAAACGCCTTCGCAAAGCTGTCCGGACTTTCATAGCCGTATTTCAGGGCGACGTCGATCACTTTGCAGTCGCCCGCGGCAAGTTCCGCCCCTGCCAGCGACATCCTTCGGTTTCGGATATATTCTCCGATCGTAAATCCGCAAAGAATCGTGAAAACGCGCTGAAAATGATAGCTGGATGAATAACTTTGCGCGGCAACCGCTTCATAATCTATGGGCTCGGTCAAATGCCCTTCGATATAGTCGATTGCCCTCTGCATTCCGACGATCCAGTCCATAACATCCCTCCTTGTCTGCCCCTATTCTAGCAGAAAGCGTCGCGTTTTTCCCGATTTTGCCTGCTTGATTTTGTCGGGAAAATAAGTAGGGGATTCGAGTGATCACCCGAATCCCGATGTTTTTATAGCTTGTCCCTTCCCGATCGGATCCAGCATACGATCAGCGTGACAAAGAGCAGCGCAGCCGATGCCGCAAGTGAAAAATCCATGAAAAAATCTGCGCCGCCGGGAATTTGCAGGATTGCTGTTGTCATAGGCATACACGGTCCTCGCTTTCTGAATTGATTGGTTGATTGCTTGCTGAACCTATTATAACATATTATGAACAAATTTTCAATACTTTTTGAAAAAATAGTTACGGAAATTTTACGACAAAATTATCATTTTTTGAACATTATTCTTTATAGCCGCTAAGCCCCGCCTTCCCGATCGCCTTGAAGATCCGGTGCTTGAGTCCGTCGTTCTGCCGATCCAGATCGTTCAGAAGCTGTTTGATCTTCTCCCGGTCGGTATGCTTATCCTCCGGACAGGCGCTTTTTACGACGGGAATATCGTTATGGCGGATAAAATAGAGGACATCCTTCTCGGGAACGAGAACCAACGGGCGGATCACGGTGATGTCCCGTCTGTCCAGATAGGTGACGGGGGAGAATGTGCCCAGTCTGCCTTCGTTGAAGAGGTTCATGAAGAAGGTGTCCAGCACGTCGTCGTAATGATGCCCCAGTGCCAGCTTATTGCAGCCCATTTCCTTGGCGTTCTGATGGAGGATTCCCCGCCGCATTCTCGAGCACAGCGAGCAGGGGTTTTCCTCCTTGCGTATATCGAAGATGATTTTCGCCAGTTCGGTGGGGACGAGGCGGAATTCCACATCCAGTTTTTCGCAGAAATCGGCAATCGGTGTGAAATCGCTCCCTTCAAAGCCCATATCCACGGTGATTCCGCAGACTTCATAGTGCTTGGGGTAGAATCGCCGCATAGCGGCCAGCGCCGCCAGCAGGGCAAGTGAATCCTTGCCGCCTGAAATGCCTACGGCGATTTTGTCGCCCTCCTCGATCATTTCATACTGATCCACGGCTCTGCGGACAAAGGAGAGCAGACGGCGGATTTTCTCAAATTCCAAAAAAATCCTTCCTTTCACAAAAACTTCATCGGTTCATAGGATAAAATGAGGAAAATAACTCAAGGTACAATCCGGAAAGGTATGGTAATCCATGGCTATTAAAATTTACATTGATCAGGGACACAATCCCACCAATCCCAACGCCGGCGCAGAGGGGAACGGGCTTCGGGAGCAGGATCTGACCTACGATATTGGCGTCCGGCTGGCAAATCTGCTGCGGCAGAACCCCAATTTCGATGTTCGACTCTCCCGTCCGACGCCTACGACACAGCTCGGAACGTCCAACGCATCCTCCCTGGCGGCGCGGGTAAACGACGCCAATTCATGGGGCGCCGATTACTTCATCAGCATCCACGCCAACGCGTCCACGGTCACCACGGCAATGGGCAGCGAGGCATACGTCTATTCCCTTCCCTCGGAGGCGGGAAACTTCGCCCGCTCGCTGATTGACGGGATCGCCGAAGTCACAGGGATCCCCAACCGGGGCGTTTTCGTCCGTCCGACCCTCTACGTCCTGCGCCGGACTGCCATGCCCGCCGTACTGGTCGAACTGGGATTCATCACCACGCCTGCGGAGGCGGAGCTGATGTCCGAACAGCCCGATCTGTACGCGTCGGGAATGTATCTGGGAATTCTGAA
>CAYOON010000336.1:0-2092 GCA_964405595.1 uncultured Lachnospiraceae bacterium
GGAGCAGATCGTCCAGCGTGATTCCGGGGGACAGGGTATCGCCCGAGGTATCCAGCGAGCCAAAGTAGCCCGCCGCGCCGCCCACATAGCGGCTGCCGATTACGCTGCCGTGATTATCCGAGAAGTAGATCTCTCCGGTGCAAAGTCCGCAGATACCGCCGACGTAGTTGGCGGCATCTTTCGCGCCGATCGCGCCGCCGTTGACACTGTCGGCGATCTGTCCCGCCGAGTAGCCGGCGATGCCGCCGATGCTTTGCAGATTCGATCCCGACCGCTTTGCTACAGGCGTCACGCTGCCTTGGTTTTCGCATCCGGTGATTTCGCCCACGTTGATTCCCGCGATACCGCCGATGCAGATCTCGCCGGTGATTTTTGCCGTGTTCGTGCAATCAAGAATCACGCCAAGCTGTACGGTATCGCCCGAGTCCACGGTGGAAGAATCGCCGTCGATCTCGCTCTGTCCGTTAAGTCCGGCGATACCGCCCACCGTCTGCTTACCGGCAACTGATCCGCTGACGCTGACCTTCTTGATACTGCCGTAGTTGCGCGCGACCACACCCACATAGCTGCATTCGTCGCAGTCGATGGTGAGATTGACCACATTCAGCCGTTCCACCGATCCGGTACGGTTGACCCGTCCAAAGATACCGCAGCCGTCAGCGTCGTCGCTTCGGATGGTGATATTCCGCAGCTCGTGTGTGGAGCCGTAGAACTTGCCCGAAAAACTGTTCACCGGGATAAAATCGACGCCTTCGAAGTCCAGATCAGCGGACAGCCAGACCGACAGCCCTACCGAATAGTCGGCGGAACCGTTGCAATCGCTCGCAAAGGCGAGGAAATCCTCCACGGTGCGGATCTCGATCTCCCGCGCCTCGGTATCCTCTTTCAGAAGGGTGTAGCGATAATGTCTGCCCACGCCGTAGATGTGCTCCTCGGAGAAGAGGATCTTGTACCGTCCGGGGGTGTTCAGCTTGATGTAGTCGCCGCCGCTCTTGTATTTGTTCTCGCCGTCGGTGATGTAGAATTCCAGATCCCCCTCCGCCAGATCGCTCTCGCTTACCGACAAAAGCAGGATAAACTGCTCATAGTCCTCGTTATAGTCGTCGCCGTAGTCGGGATCATCCTTCTCGATCTCGGTGAAGCGGAACTTACCGCTGACGTCCACGCCGCCGCTCTGATTGAAACCGTAGTGGTTGAAGTCACCCACGGCGTAGAATCCGCCAAAGCTGACCGAATCCCAGACGCATTCGGTGGCGAAGCGATCCCCCAGAACCGTAAAGGACAGACAGTACCATCCCGCGTCGGCAGGGATCAGCTTGGACACGTCGGTGTCCTCGTCGTTATCGTCGTCGATCAGGCGGTAGCTTCCGTTGATACCCTCCTCGTAGATCCGATAGCGCAGAGCACTGTCGCGCTCGGGAAGGAAGAACTTCACTCCCCGGTACTCTTCCCCGACGATATTCTGCTCGAAGCGGTCAAGCAGGAATGCGGGCTTCCCCGAGATCTCGGCATCGGGCGTCAGATCGGGTGTTTCCTCGAAAACGACGAAGTAGCGCAGGGCGTCCTCGATCGTGATGCGATAGCGGTAGTTGTCCCCGCTGCCGTAGTTTCCGTCCTTATCGAAGGCGTAGGCGTTGCCCTCTTTCGTCTCCCCGGGGGTAAACAGGATCCGGTAGTAGCCGGTCTGCCCGATCGTATGGCTTTCCTCGCCGTAGAATACCGTCTGCCCCTGCTCCAACCGAACGGAAGAGAGGATATACAGATCGTAATCGGTGAAATAGGGATTGTATGTAAGCTCGGTGGACGTTTCCCCGATCAAAACCGAATAGGACTCGGGAACATGGAAACGGTAGCTGACGTGGCAGTCGGTTTTGGCGATCGCGCTGTCCTCCTCGGTAAAGAGGCTGTCGGGGGAGAACAGGATGTCATAGCTGTAAGTGCCGTTCTCGTCCACATGCAGATCGTCGTTATCCGCGCCGTAGTAGCGCATACCGCTGTTATCGGTGACGTAGAAGCCCCGATTTCCGTTCATCGTCACATCGGACAGAACGTACCCTTCCTCGCAGACCTCCATGCGGTTTGCGGCACGGAC
>CAYOON010000337.1:0-2082 GCA_964405595.1 uncultured Lachnospiraceae bacterium
CCACATCTACAAGATGGACTACGCGAAAATGCTCAGCTATCACAAGATGATGGAAGCCGACTGCACCATCGCCGTTCTGACTGTATCTATGGAAGAGGCATCCCGCTTCGGCATCATGAACACCGAGAACGACGGAAAGGTATACGAGTTTGAGGAAAAGCCCAAGAATCCCAAGTCCAATCAGGCGTCTATGGGTATCTACATCTTCAACTATCAGAAGCTGCGCAGCTATCTGATCGAGGACGAGAACACCCCCGTTTCTGCCAACGACTTCGGTAAGAACATCATCCCCACTATGCTGGCAAACGGCGAGAGACTGTATGCCTATCCCTTCTCCGGATATTGGAAGGACGTGGGAACGCTGTCGTCCCTGTGGGAAGCCAACATGGAGCTGCTCGGCAATCCTCCCGTGTTTACGCTGTACGATAAAAAGTGGAGAATCTTCTCGAGAAACGCGTCCCGCCCCGGACAGTTTGTGGGAGCAGGCGCGAAGATCACCGATTCGATGATCACAGAGGGCTGTGAAATCTACGGAAACGTAGAGCATTCGGTACTGGGCAGCGGCGTTATCGTCGAGAAAGGTGCCGTGGTTCGCGACAGCGTGATCATGGACGACGTAATTGTCCGTTCGGGCGCGAAGGTGGAATATGCCATCGTGGACGAGCAGACCGAGATCGGAAAGAACGCCGTCATCGGCGAACCGAAGGACTGTGGCAAAGAAGTTACCGTTATCGGATCGCAGCTGAACATTCCGGATGGAATGATTATCGGCGGCGGGAACCGTGTCAATGAATCTAAGCTCGAAGAGCTTTTGAAGTAAGGAGGGAACGAAAATGGCAAGCGCATCCGGTATCATTTTTTCCAATCTGCACGATCAGAATATCACCGAGCTTACTCGGCTCCGCACAATGGCGTCCGTTCCTTTCGGCAGCCGTTACCGTCTGGTAGACTTTCCCCTGTCCAATATGGTCAACGCGGGGATTCACAACGTATCCATTATCACCCACTACAACTATCAGTCGCTGATGGATCATGTGGGATCGGGTAAGGACTGGGATCTTGCCCGCCGTTCGGGCGGCCTCAAGATTCTGCCTCCCTTTATTACCGCGTCCTCCAACTCTACCAATCGGCTGTACGAGAACCGTTTGCAGGCTTTGCAGACCATCAGCAGCGCGATCGCTCACATGACCGGCGACTATATTGTCATGTCCGACTGCGACAGTATCTGCAACATTGATCTGTCCGATATGCTGAAAACGCACATCAAATCGGGCGCGAAGCTCACCTATGCGGTAAAAAGAGTGAATTTGACGGCCGATCGGTCGAGATTCTACAACATCATCTTCTCGGATGAGAATAACAATATTACTGACATTGTCACCCATCCTCAAAACATGGAGGGTGAGATGGACATCAATATCAACATCGTAGTAATCGACCGCGCGTTCCTGGAGGCGATCCTTCTGGATGCGGCGGCGCATGGGTATACCAGCCTGTCGAGGGATATTGTTCAGCGCAATATCGGGAAGATTAGCTTCAAGGTTTACCGGTTTGACGGGTTCTACTCCAATATTACCTCGCTGACTGATTACTATGCTTGCAATATGTCCCTTCTGGACAGAGAGAACCGGGAGGATCTCTTCTCGGTACGCAACCGTCCGATTCTGACCAAGGTTCGGAACAGTCCGCCTACCAAGTTCAGTGGCGACTGTCATGTGTCGAACTCGCTGATCGCCGACGGGTGTGTGATCGAGGGAATGGTGGAGAACTCCATTCTCTTCCGCGGCGTCAAGGTGGGTCGGGGAACGCTGGTGCGCAATTCCATCCTGTTCCAGGACACGCTGACCGGCGAGAATGTTACGCTGAACTGCGTGATCGCCGACAAGAACGCTGTCCTGCGCGACGGAGTTATGCTGTCCGGACATCCTACGATGCCTCTGTATATTGAAAAGGGGAAGATGATCTGATGCGCTGACGCGCCGAAACGTGGTCGTTAAAAAGTTTTCGTCCACCTTTTCCAAAAGGTGGCGGATTCCAAAGGCAGCGCCTTTGGTCGCCCGTCTCAACGGGCGAAATCTCCTT
>CAYOON010000338.1:0-2041 GCA_964405595.1 uncultured Lachnospiraceae bacterium
GGCGCGCCTGCTGGGAGTTGACCAGATCCATGTCGATGGCTCTCGGATTTTTGATCGCCTCGCGGACGGCGTTTTTGGTGATTTCGTTGAAGGTGATCCGCTTGGTCTGTTCAATGGGAATATTCAGCACAGACGCCAGATGCCAGGAAATTGCCTCTCCTTCGCGATCGGCGTCGGTGGCGAGGTAGACCCGGGATGCGCTCTTTGCATCCTTTTTCAGTTCCTTGATCAGATCGCCTTTGCCGCGGATATTTATATAATGCGGCTCGAAATTGTTCTCAATGTCCACAGAAAGGGTACTTTTCGCCAGATCGCGAACATGTCCCTTGGACGCGATGACCTTGTAATTCGAACCGAGATAGTTTTTAATGGTAGTGGCTTTGGAAGGTGACTCCACTATAACAAGAATTGACAATGTGATAAACCTCTCTTCATTTTTGGGGGATTTATTATAGGGAATGATGATGGCTTTATTTCAGCCGTACAAACTTTCCGCCGGGGACTTTTTCGACCAGCTTCCTGATCTCCAGCATGGTCAACGAGCTGAGCACCTTGGAAATCGGAAGCTCTTGCCCCGTCAGCTTGTCGGGCAGAATCGGAACGCCCGGTTCCATACCCGTAAGGATTTGCAGCTGTTCGCTGCTTAAATTGTATGAGGAATAATCGGTTTCCGCGACCGGTTTTACGGTCTGCGGAGCAGGGAACTGATCGTTGATCGCCGGTGCACTAACCGAATCTTTTGCGAAATCGTCGCGGGAATGCTTTTTCCGCTCCGCCTTTTCAGAATTTCCGGGCTTTCTCTCAACTTTCTGTTTCTTTCGTAATGGATTCAGCGTGAATTTGTTAAACTTCGGTAGTTTATCGATAAAAATACGGTGTGGGTAACCGAACTCGTACTCCCCGAGGATGTCCTCGGCATTCTGCACCATCTTCGCTCCCTTCTGGATCAGCTCGTTGGTGCCTTGGCTATTGGCGTCGCCCACCTTGCCGGGCAGGGCGTACATGTCGCGCCCCTGCTTGAGGGCGTAACGGGCTGTGATCAGCGCGCCGCTCTTCTGATTGGCTTCGATTACCAGCGTTCCCAGCGAAAGACCGCTGATGATTCGGTTACGGATCGGAAAATTGGATCCGACAGGATCTGTGAACGGTCGATATTCGCTGATAACCGTACCGTTTGCGATGATCTCGTTCATCAGTTCTTCGTGCTCGGGCGGATAAACCTTGTTGATACCGCAGCCCAGCACCGCGACGGTATGCGCCTTCGCGTCAAGCGCTGCCCGGTGGCAGAAGCTGTCGATTCCTCTCGCCATACCGCTGACGATGATTGCTCCGCCGCGTGCCAGATCTCGGCAAATCCGATAGGACTCCCGGCGTCCGTACTCGGAATAGGTTCGCGTTCCGACGACGGCGATTCCCACATTGTCGTCGAAGTCGATCAGCTTGCCCCGGTAGTAGAGCAGAATAGGTGCCCGCTCGATCCTGCGGAGTCTGGATGGATAGTAGGGACTGTCATAGGGAAGCAGCCCGATGTTGTTGACCGTGCAGTATTCTATGATCTCCTCGGCTTCCTTCAGATCCTTGTTCAGAAGTGCTTCTATGACATTCTTTTCAAGATTTTCCACCTTTTCGTAGGCTTCCTCGTCGGCATCGTAGATCGCCTTGACGTCGGCGGAGAAGGAGAGCAAAAGCAGATCGCCCGCCTTGGATCCGGGCGGAACGCAGAGACTCAGCCATACCCAATATTTGATTTCGATCATAGCATTGTACTTCCTTTCGAAAATTTATACAATCCTTCAATCCGGAAAACCTTTAACCCGGAAAATCTCTTGACAGCTCCCAAAGCAGGATCGTGGATGCCGCGGCGACATTGAGCGATTCGCAGTCGGGATTCATGGGGATCACGATGCTGCCGTCGCTGGCGTCGATCAGCGCGGCCGTCAGCCCGTGTCCCTCGTTCCCGACGGCAAAGCAGACGGGATGGGAACGGCAGTCGATCTCCCGCACGTCCCGCGACCGGGAATCCAGCACCGCCGCGTCCTCT
>CAYOON010000339.1:0-2033 GCA_964405595.1 uncultured Lachnospiraceae bacterium
GCGGGGACCGTTGAACCATTCCCAACCGTGGGGCGCGGTCATGCCGTAGTAGGGCATTCCGATGTTGAGTTCGAGCGTATTTTCATCATATACAGGTTCGCGGCTTCCGTCAGGGAGCTCCAGAAGCCCCTGCCCTTTGACGTACTTCACGCCGAAGAAGATCTCCTTTTCACCAAGCTCCAGCAGTTCCCCGTCCGGGATGGCAATCCACTTGGGATAAAGCTCGTTCAGGGCATACTCCAGCATCTCGTACCCCTCTTCCTTTCTGCCGCATCCGAACAGGTAGCAGGCACGACTGAACTGCCGATCGGCATACAGTCCCCACCATGCGCGGGGAAGCTCGCCGTCAACCTTCAGCGTATCGAGAATCGCTCCTTTGTGCTCAGCCCACGCAACTGCTCTCTCGGGAACAGCCCAAGATCGGGTAGGCCGTCCGAAAAGATGCAGAAGAATGTTGAGCTGGTTGACCGCGCAGCGTACCCTGCTTTCAACGTACTTCCCCTGATTCCACAGCTCATCCTCGATAATCTCACCCAGTATGGCGTCGTATCTCGTGATTTTCTCCGGTCTCTTCTGGATTCCGCAGCGATCCTCAAAGATCACAATCTGTCCATTTTCGTCGGTAGCATAGTAGTAGTCGGAACTGCCTACGAAACCGTCGGTCAGATCAAGGGCATCGTAGCGGCGGGTCATGCCGTCAGCCAGCGGCATATAGCCCTCGCCCGTTCCCGTGTAGGCGGTCAGCTCGTAGACCGCTTTTCTGGCACCCTGCGCGTATTCACTTTCCGTTCGCACAATGCCAACGCCGGGAGCAAACCAGTATACCTTTTTGCCGCCGCGATAATCATGTCCGCCGGTCATCCCTTTGATGTCGAGGGCGATCTTCAGGCAGTTCTCAAAGGTTCCCGCACGGGTGGTAATGCTGCCCGCATCCTCGCAGACGATCTTTGTCTTGATCGGCTCGCTGCCCCAAAGCAGATACTCCACCGTAGGCGTACTGCCGGGAAGCCACTCGTCCGACCAGATACAGTTCGCCGCGTCCTGCAAGATCCCGTAGATGTCGTTATACAGCAGGGGATCACACCCGGACGTCCACCTTTTCCACTCAAACGACCAGCGGAAATCGTACTGAACCGTGATCTTGCCGTTCTTTATCCCGGTCGTCTGGCGCTCAAAGAAGTTCCAACACCCCGTTGCGGTATAATCGGGATTGAATGTGGTATCGGTCTCGAGAATCCGGCGCGCCACCGAGCAGGCAGCCTTGGTATGCGCCTTTTCCATGGGCGTCTTCGCCAGCTCCTCCGCTCTTGCGATGGCAGCATACACGTCGGCAATTTTCTCCTGACCGTCCTCTGCCTCCTGCCAGTATTCGTTGCGGATCTGCTGAATCATGTCAATCCACGAGTTTTCATCGTATTTCAGCCGTTCCAGACTCCACAGCCCCGACAGGATCACAGACTGATCGTCGGCATGGGTGATCGTGAACTTCGACTGCTGGATCATCGACTCCGGGTTGTAGTTTGCGGTGTACTCCCAACTGTTTCCGGCCGCGAAGGGGAGGATTCCCTTTCCGCCGAGGATCGTGCAGGATTTCAGCAGGCGGGTCTCCACGATACCACCGCTGTTTTTCTCCAGCTTGACGATTCCCACGCCGTCCTTGTAGTAGACCTTGTAGGTCGTGTTGTCGTAAGAGGTGATCCAGAGCTGACAATCGTCGAAGCTGCCCATGGGCGTTTCGACCGTGGCACAGTTGTCCGCATAGGTGAGGGTGGATCCGTCCGAACCGATATGGGTTTCCCCAACCGCCAGCCCGGGAACCGTGAAGTAGCGGTCGCAGCGGGATGCGTTGAAGAAAATATCATCCGCATACGTATCGGCGGCATACAGATAGCCCTTGCCGTTCCCTTTAGAGTCCAGTCGCCGCCATGCGCCGCCGGTCAGCCGGATTTCAGTGATCTCCCCCTGCCGGAGCGTGAGGTTTTCCTGCCGCTCCAGGGTGTGCTTCATGACCTCCTGATAGCGGCGGCGGTCCG
>CAYOON010000340.1:0-1710 GCA_964405595.1 uncultured Lachnospiraceae bacterium
ACACCGAAACGCAGATCAATGCGTCCGAGCGCTCGTTCACGTTGCTTGCCATGGTCTTTATTATGATGTTTTTCGTGACGGAAGCGGAATTTTCGGTTTCCCTCTCGCCGTTCGACGACGATAACAACACGGAAAACGCCGATCCCGCCGCAGAAGCCGCCCGCTTCGCCAAAACAAAGGCGGCTCTCACGGCAAAATATCTCGTCTATGCGCTGATTGTTGTAACGCTGACCGTCGCCATTCTGCTGCCAAGCACGTTTGTCTGCGCGTTCCTTACCTTTAACCGTGTGGGCATCCTGTACCGCATGATGAATCTTTGCATCGGGCTATACGCTTTCATGCGTTTGTTCACGGCGCACTGATCTTCCTTTGCTATTTCAGAAACGCGGCAACTTCCCCGCCGTCTGCTGAGAAAAAGAGGTCGCCGCCGATGATTTTATCACGATGCAGAATCAGCGTCAGAAGCGTTTCTCCGCTATCCGGAAGCGATGCGCCGTCCGGCAAACCCGTTACACGGAAGGTATAGCGCTTAACCGTCTTATTCTTATATTTGGCAAGATTAAAGCCTTGGCTTTTTTGCAGGTCGTTATAGGCTTCAAGCACTGCGTCAAATTTTGAGGGCAGCTTTACTTCGGCAGTATCCGCTGCTGCTTCCTCCAACGAATAGCCGAGATTCCCGGCAAAATTCACAAGATCCGCTTCGGTTTTGATTCCGTCGAAGCGGATTTTTTTATCGCTCTGCACACCGTTGACCGTGACGGTATGCTCGGTATCCGGCATGAGCAGGATGGCGGTCACAGCAATGACTGCGCACAGCGCCGCCGAAAACAGGATTTTCAGCTTGGAAGCTTTGAAAGAACATACAAACATGGTATACATCTCCTGATTTGATAGATGTTATACTATATTCTTAACAGCCGGGAAATAGAACAGCCCCGCCTTTCTTTTGCAAAAAGCGGGGCAAAGACTATGAAAAAGAGCACGTCAGAACCGGATCAGTCTTTTCCGTTCCAACAATAGGTACACAAGTTTTCTTTCGGAATACCAACGGCATCCAACATATCATCCAGACGGTTGAAGCGGAGCGATGTGAAGTTCAGCTCCTTGCGTATTTCCTCAATCATGTTCTCATATTTCTCCGATTCGGGATCGGTGTACTGCTGCAAAATCTCTTCCGATACATCCTCGGTCCCCTCCAGCCGGGCGATGACTCGTCTTGTAATCAGATCCATCTCCGATGTGGAACGCGAGAAATTCAAAAATTTGCAGCCATATACAAGAGGTGGACAGGCGGGCCGGATATGAACCTCTCTTGCCCCACTCTCATATAGAAATTCCGTCGTCTCCCGCAGCTGTGTGCCCCGGACAATGGAATCGTCAATCAAAAGGATACTCTTGTCCTGAATCAGATCATGCACCGCCAGCATTTTCATCTTTGCAATCATGTCTCTCTTACTCTGCACCGTCGGCATGAAAGAACGGGGCCACGTCGGTGTATATTTAATAAACGGCCGTGAAAAGGGAACACCCGACTCATTGGCATACCCGACAGCATGCGCTGTTCCGGAATCCGGAACACCCGCCACGATGTCGGGCTTTACATGATCCCGCTTCGCCATATTCTTCCCACAGTTATAGCGCATCTTCTCCACACTCACACCCTCATAAGAACTGGAGGGATATCCATAATATACCCATAAAAAGGTACAA
>CAYOON010000340.1:1720-2026 GCA_964405595.1 uncultured Lachnospiraceae bacterium
AACGTTTTAATTCCTTCTTCATTGACAACGACGATCTCACCCGGTCCCAGTTCCTTTAAGGAATGGTAGCCAAGATTCTGAAAAGAAAACGATTCCATCGCCATGCAGTAAGAATCCTCTTTATTTCCGATGACCAGCGGTGTGCGGCCGAATTTATCACGCGCCGCATAGATGCCCTTCGGCGTCAGTAACATCATCGTCAGAGAACCGTCAATCAGCTCCAACGCATAGTGAATCCCCTCAATCAGGTTCTCCTTCTGGTTAATGATGGCAGCCACCAGCTCGGTCGGATTGATGTCGCCTCCG
>CAYOON010000341.1:0-2006 GCA_964405595.1 uncultured Lachnospiraceae bacterium
ACGGCAGATATTCTATTATCCCGCCAGAATCCCGATCAGCAGGAGCAGCTGAACACACAGGCAGACCGTAACGGTGACGGTAAACTTGGCGTGACGGGTTTTATGGCGGAAGATCAGCATGGCAAGAAACGATCCGAGCGCGCCGCCGAAAACGGTCAGGGCGATCAGAACCCTTTCGGGAACCCGACGTCCCTTGGATTTCACGGCGATCCGCTTATCGATGCCGAAAATCAGGAAGGAAAGCAGGCTCATGACGAGCAGGAGAACGAAAATGAACATTCTCGCGCCATCGAAGGTGGAATGGATCCACGAAAGGACGTTCATGAAGTCGGATCCCACGCCCGAAAGCATCCCGAGGACGGTTCGGTCGGAGCGGCAGATCGAATAGACAAGCAGGATCTCCTGCGCCAGCGCGAGGAACAACCAGAGCGTACCCCTGCGTTTCTGCCACTTCTTTTTTGCATACTTCACCGCCCAGATCATTCCGCCCGCGGCACCGCCGAGCAGGGCGAAAATCAGCATCAGAACGAAGGGATAGCGGGACTTTTTATGTGCGGCGCGGTTCTCGTCCTCCCCGCACAGAGCGTAATGGGCGAGATTCAGCAGAATCAGCCATACGGCGACCGCCAGCAGGTGATCGGAAAGGAAATTTCCGAGGGTGGTAAAAAATTTCATCTTAACTCATACTTTCGGCGGAAGCTTTAACAGGGCTTCCCGGATGTCGTCCGTGCAGTATTGCAGGATTGCGGTTTTGATCTTTTTCCGTCTGTCCAGCCTTAATTCGTCTTCGTTTTTGTCCGGATTCAAATCTCCGTCATCTCGGATCGAAAACAAATAGATCGGTCCCCGATTAAATGAACCGGCTTGAACGCTTGCAAGCTGTCCCCACGTTACTTTCCGAAGCGTTTTCTTGAAAAATCGGATTCTGATTCCCTCGGCATCAATATGCACGGTCTGAACGATCGGGGAGAAAAACAGAATACCCAAAAGCAAAAACGGAGCGAAAACAGCAATGGACAACAAGGATATTGCTGTTTCAAAATCAGTATCAAATATCACCAAGACGGTAAACAGAATATCAAATCCTATTAGACCCCAAAACACACTCATGATCTGATAATGAAACCGTAAAAAACGATATTTCATGATAGTTTCCTCCCGATCAACCGCATATTCGCATAAAACTTAACGGATCTGAACAAATCCCAGTTTTCTGTAGACCTTGCTCAATGTTCTGGATGCCCGACGGAAAGCGTCCTCCGCGCCTGCCTTCATAACCGACTCCAGATAGGCTTTATCGCTCATGAGACGGTGGAACTCCGCCTGAATGGGTGCCAGCGCGTCGGCGACGGTCTCTCCGACCGCCATCTTGAAGTCACCGTAGCCCTTTCCGGCGAATTCGGCTTCGATTTCCTCGTAGTTTTTGCCTGTGAAGCAGGCGTAGATATTCATGAGGTTATTGATACCGTCCTTGCCCGGGGCAAAGCGAACCGACGCCTCCGAATCGGTGACAGCGCGCTTGAATTTCTTGATAATATCGTCCCGGCTATCCAAGAGGGCAACATAGCCGCCTGGATTGGTGTCCGACTTGCTCATCTTCTTGGAGGGATCGAGCAGGGACATGACCTTTGCACTGGTTTTGGGGATGAAGGGTTCGGGGATGGTGAAGGTATCGCTATAGACCTGATTGAAGCGGTTGGCTATATCGCGGGTCAGCTCGACGTGCTGCTTCTGATCCTGCCCCACGGGAACCAGATCCGCCTGATAGAGCAGAATATCGGCCGCCATCAGGACGGGATAGGTGAACAATCCGGCGTTTACGTTATCGGCGTGCTTCTGGGACTTATCCTTGAACTGGGTCATACGGGAAAGCTCGCCGAACTGGGTATAGCAGTTGAGCACCCATGCCAGTTCGGAGTGGCGGGGGTTATGGGATTGGACGAAGAGGGTGGATTTTGCGGGGTCGATTCCGGCAGCGATATAGATTGCCAGCGTTTCGTAGGTAC
>CAYOON010000342.1:0-1995 GCA_964405595.1 uncultured Lachnospiraceae bacterium
GTCCAGATAGCGGACGCGGAATGCCACGCTGTCGAAGACCGCGTTGCGCTCGTTCTCGTCGTTCAGGTTCACACCCAGCATCATGGCTTTCTTAATCGCCTTCAGCAGTCCGCGGATCAGCTTCATCCGTCTGTTGAAGCCATACCGACCGACAGACAGATAGATCTCCTTGGAAAGGATCTCGTTTCTGGCGATCGTCTCCTTGCTGATCGTACCGGCGATTTCCTTGGCGTACTGCGCTTTCAGCGCGGCCATGCGGTCGCAAAAAGACTTCATGTAAGCAATGTCCTTGGAAGCAGCCTGCTTGTGCTCGGCAATTTTGGCTTTCTTTTCGGCTTCCAGCTGCTTGATCTTCGCGTCGTAGTCGTCGATGCTCTTAGTAATTTCCTTCAGACGGGCCTTCTCCTTGGAGGGGTCGATGGTCTGACGGAGGTTGAATGCCTCGGTGCGGTTGAAGAGCAGATCGTTCAGCTTTGCTTCAAATGCCTGCGCCTCTTCCTCGCTCAAGGTAAACTTTGCCTTCTTCTCGGACTCCAGATCGAGCATCGCCCGATAGGTAGCCGATCCGAGCTCCAGACTAGAATAGCGGTTGAGCTTTTTCAGGATGTCCGAAAGCAGTTTGCGCTCGACGGTGCCCTTCGACACCTTCGTATCGGCCAACTCCTCGTCGTCGAAGATGATCGATCCGTTGTCGATGGAGCCGTTTTCGTCCAGCATTCCGGCGAAAGTTTTGGTAAAGACCGACTTACCGGAGCCAGACTCGCCCACGATGGCGATGGATTCGTTCTCATAGATGTCCAGCGAGATCCCGCGGATCGCGGTCAGCTTTCTGCCGCGGACGCTGAAACGTACAACCAGGTCCTTGATGGACAGGAGGACTTTCTTATTGTTTTCCATATCTGCCGTCCTCCTTTACCTGTGCGTTCTCGGGTCGGACGCGTCGCCGAGATTCTGTCCAACCACATAGAGCACGATTGTGATAATTCCCGCCACGGCAGTAGGAGCCCAGAACTCGATTGCCCACTTCGTAACGCCGAGGTTCTGGGATGCCACTTCAATCAGACGACCCAACGTCATATCCGACATACCAATTCCAATATAGGAGAGGAAAACCTCATAGGATATGTAGGACGGAAGCTCCGTCGCAAGCAGAGTCACGATGATCGAGGTCATGAAGGGCAGAATGTTCCGCATAGCAATGCGAAATGTCGGAGTTCCCAGACATTTGGACGCAAGATTGTACTCTCTGTCCCGGATGATGATGACCTGTGTACGGATAAAGTAGGCAATTCCCAGCCATCCCGTAATCGTCATGGCGAAGACCAGCGTCCAGAAGGAAGCGGTGAATACCAGCACCATTACCGATATTACAAGAACATAGGGTACATTACCCACAATATTGTAGACCTCGGTCATAATAATGTCCATTTTCTTGGAAAAGCCCCAGATCGCGCCGATGATAACGCCGACCGTCATGTTGATCGCCGCGCAGATGATCGCCAGCGACACAGAGATCCGCGCGCCGTTCCAAACTGCGTCAAAGGTGGACTGTCCCAGCGAGCCGGAACCGAGGATCCACTTAATGTGGAAGCCGAACCGATCAATCGCTTCTTTCGGGCTTAAATGCTTCACACCCTCCAGCATGACGTTTTCATTCTGGTCATAGGGGAAGATCATGGGATAAACGAAAGAGAACAGGATCACGATCCCCAGGAGCACGAGGATCACAATGTTCATTTTGTTGCGGAAGAACACGCGGAACACCGATTTCCAGTAGGAATATCTCGGTGCGGTGATCTTCTCGGATTCCACATCAGAGTGATCCACATGTGCAAACAGCTCTTCTTCCGAAAGATTCAGATCCGATAAATCAATCAATTTGTTTTCCACTTGGATCACCTCGCTTTCTCCGTAAAGTTAATTCTCGGGTCAATGATTGCCATCAGTATATCGCCCAGGATCAGCGAAACGATAGACAGCACCGCGTAGAACATT
>CAYOON010000343.1:0-1992 GCA_964405595.1 uncultured Lachnospiraceae bacterium
ACGAGGACGTGGAGGTCGCGGGCGTCGTCACCGGTTTGTCCTGCGTGCTGATTGTGGTCGAAGTTTTGGGCGCGGTCGTGGGATCGGTTTTTGGCTTGGTCTGCGGATCGGTTCCGGTAGTGGCGGGCATGGTTTGGGTGTGCGGTGATGTAATGGGCGTGGTCTTATTGGTAGACGTACTGTTAACCCCGGTGGTGCCGGAGGATTCTGTGGTGGTCTTGGGCGTCGTGTGCGCCGAGGTCTGACCGGAGGATCCTCCGGTAGTGTCGTCGGTGGTCTTTCCCGAGCAGGCGATCAGCAGCGCGCCGGCAATCAGCAGGGCAATAATCGATACGAAACAGGATAAAAAACGATGCTTCATTGGCAAATCTCCTTGAAATCGGAATATCAACTTCATTTTATCATAGATTCGCCGATTTGTCAAGCCGATTTTTTCGGAAAAGCCCTTTACATTTTGGAATATTTGTAGTAAAATAGATGGACAAGCCGCAAATCGGCATATTCACTGAAAAAACAGGCAGACTTCCCTATGGAAGGTGAGTTACACCTCTCCGGGAGGTGAGAATGTGAACTTTTTGCGTGGCTTTTGGCTCGGATTTATTCTGACACTGGGATTTTTGGCGCTGCTTCTGCTCTTATTTCTGCTTTTCCTGTAAATCCGACAGTATATAATATACAGTATATAATATATGGAAGAAGGAATATAGATATGCGACTGGATCGATTCTTTACCGAAACGGCGACCTGCTCCCGCTCCGAGGCGTCCGGGCTGATCCGCCGGGGGGCGGTAAGCGTGGACGGCGTGACCGTGCGCGACCCTGCGACCCATGTGGATCCCGAGACGCAGAAAATCGCCCTGAACGGCAGGGAAATCCGCTACCGCCGGAATCTGTATATCATGATGAATAAGCCCAAAGGCGTAGTCTGCGCCACCGAGGATTCGGGTAAAACCGTGCTGGATCTGCTGCCGGAGAATCTGCGAAAAGCCGATCTCTTCCCCTGCGGGCGGCTGGACAAGAATACCACCGGATTCGTGCTGATCACCGATAACGGCCCCCTTGCCCACAGACTGCTTTCCCCGAAATATCATGTGGACAAGACCTACCGATTCGCTGTAAAGTTTCCGCTGACCGACGACGAGATCGCGCGCCTGGAGGCAGGTGTGGACATCGGCGGCTACATCTCCAAACCCTGCACGATCGCGCGTCTGGGCGAAAGGGAAGGAACGATCACCCTTTCCGAGGGGAAATTCCACCAGATCAAGCGGATGATGGAGTCGGTACATAATCAGATCACCGACCTTTCGCGCCTGTCCTTCGCCGGGATCGAGCTGGATCGCTCCCTTGCCCCCGGCGAATGGCGGATGCTCATCGATTCCGAGGAAAAAACGCTGGAATCCTGTGGGGGTTCTAATATATTAGAACAAGAGAACACTATAAAGTCGTGAAAAGACAGATTTTCGGCAAATTGTTGTAAAAAATGCACAAATATTTTTCGGAAAATTTGTCGGGTTGGAGTCTATACTTGTTCACAATTTTCTGATAAAATAGAGTCAAGCAAGAATACCCGTCCCGCGCTTTGCGGGAAAGAGGGAATAAACAGGAGGAAATACATGGCAAGCTTATCTTTTAAACACATCTACAAGAAATATCCCGGCGGCGTAACTGCCGTTTCCGACTTCTGCCTTGAGGTTAAGGACAAGGAATTTATCATTTTCGTCGGACCTTCCGGATGCGGAAAGTCTACCACCCTGCGTATGATCGCGGGTCTGGAAGAGATCACCGAGGGCGAGCTCTTCATCGGCGACCGTCTGGTCAACGACATCGCTCCGAAGGATCGCGACATCGCGATGGTGTTCCAGAACTACGCTCTGTACCCCCACATGACCGTGTTTGACAACATGGCATTCGGTCTGAAGCTCCGCAAGGTATCGAAGGAAGAGATCAAGAGAAAGGTTGAGCAGGCCGCAAAGATCCTGGACATCACCCACCT
>CAYOON010000344.1:0-1973 GCA_964405595.1 uncultured Lachnospiraceae bacterium
CCGCAGATGTCGCACTTGCCGCCCTGGGAGTCCTCGTTGGAAAGAACCACCTTGCAGGAGGGACAGTAGTTGACCAGCGTCTTGTCCCGGAATACCAGACCGTGATCGAACATCTGGCAGAAGATCCATTGCGTCCACTTGTAGTAATCTTCCTCGGTGGTGTCCACGGTGCGGTTCCAGTCGAAGGAGAAGCCCACCTTTTTCAGCTGGGAGGTGAATCTCTCGATGTTTTTATCGGTGACCGCCCGGGGGTGCATACCCGTCTTGATGGCGTAGTTCTCGGTAGGCAGACCGAATGCGTCGAAGCCGATGGGGAAGAGGACGTTGTAGCCCTGCATCCGTCTCTTGCGGGAGATTACTTCCAGTCCGGAGTAGGCCTTGATGTGTCCGACGTGCATACCGGCGCCGGAGGGGTAGGGAAACTCTACCAGCGCGTAAAATTTCGGCTTGGAACGGTCGTCGGAGGCGTTGAACGCGCCCTTTTCGTCCCATTTTTTCTGCCATTTTTCTTCTACCGATTGAAAATCGTATTTCATAATTCTTTTCATTCCTTTCTGTGTCCGATTCACTCGGACAGATCTATTTAGTCTTCGGTTAAGAGCGAGGAAATGTCAACCTCGGAGGATTCTTCCCATAGCTTTTCCAGCTTGTAGAAGTCTCTGGTTTCCCGGAAAAAGACGTGAACCATCACGCATCCGAAATCCAGAACGATCCAATCGGCCTCGCTGTAACCGTCAATATTCCAACATTTGCGTCCCGCAAGTCCCATTTTGTACTCAATGTCGCCTGCCAGCGAACGAACCTGCGTGGAGGAATTACCCGTGCATAGGACGAGATAATCGGTTAGAACCGTCTGATCTTCCACATGTAGTAGCTTGATGTTGTGAGATTTTCTTTCGGATAGGATCCGGATTACGGCCTCTGCGACCTCTTTGGAATTCGCGGACGAAAGATCGGGTAATTTTACTGTTTCATCCATGTTATCATCATCCTTTCACAGTGATATAGAAACATCCTATTATAACACATTCTTTGACAGAAATCAAGGGATTTATAGAAGAAAATTCCGGGACAGAACGGTTTTCGGATGAATTTTTTCTTTTCTTCGCATAAGATGGGAAATTGTCAGATCAAAGGTAAGCAGCAGCGCGTCATTCAAACGCTCGATTCGCGCCGAAGCGTCTAATTTTTCGATGTCCCGGTACAGAAACTCGCGCACCCGCTGGCAGTCCTCATAAGGACGCATGGGTTCGATGTAATCTGCAAGGAAGAGCAACTTGTCGGACAGCGACATACCCGGTTTCCCGGCGGTGTGTACTGCGATAGACTCGCAGATTTCGTCGTTTGTATATTCAGCAAAGACGCGCTTTGCCACTGCTGCTCCGGTCAGCGAGTGCAGGATGGCGGGGCTCCCGAGATCGTCCTCTGATAACTCGACACCAAGCTCCGCCGCCAGCGCAGCCTGATCTTTGATCAGCTTTGTTATATCGTGGAGCAGGGCGGCGACGCAGAGATCGCGCTTTTCTTCCTCGTTCATCCCAAATAGATCGGCAAGCCTTGCGCACTCGTCACGGACGGAGAGTATATGCTCTAACCGATGCCCGTCGATCCGCGCCCGGACGGCGTTTTCCAGCGAGATTAAATCATTCGTAGACATATAGTTTCTTTTCCTCAATATAGCGAACTACCCCATCGGGCAAATAACCGGAGACGTCCCGCCCCTCGGCGATCATTTTGCGGATTTCGGAGGATGATACCTCGATCGGCGGAACGAAAATCTGCATGGTTCGCGCACCGAATCGATTTTTCAAATCCGTTTCGGCTCTCAAAATGGCATCGTCCAACGCCCGATCGCTCTCTCGGCGCATCAGCACAATGGTGGCAAGGGAACAAATCACGTCGGGACGGTACCAGCTCCCGAGCGTCAGGAACATATCGGTGCCGCAGAGAAAGAACAGTTCCCGATCATCGGC
>CAYOON010000345.1:0-1965 GCA_964405595.1 uncultured Lachnospiraceae bacterium
GATGAGAGAGCTTGTAAAAAGCGGGAAAATCGGACAGGTGATCCAAGTCTATGCACAGAAATCCTATCCTTTGAATCCGGGCGGCCGTCCGCAAGATGAAGAGACCGACGGCGGGCTGATCCGGTGGGTGGGGATTCACGCAATCCGATTCATCGAGCATATCACCGGCCTGCGGGCAGACAAGTTGTGCGCATTTGAGACGCATCTCGGGAATACCGATCCCGAAGGCGGACTGTTTACCGCTGCCAGTATTGCCATGACGCTTGAAAACGGAGGTGTAGCATCGGTTTGTCTGAACTATCTCAATCCGGGGAGCTTCGGTTCTTGGGGGAACGAATGCGTCAGAGTATTCGGCGACAAAGGCATGATCGAAGTTACCGACGGCGGACGCTGCACCCATGTTTACACCGAAGACGGGCACGGTGAAATCGACTGTAAGGATTCTGACTGTGTCGATTATCTTCAGCTGTTGGTCAACCACCTGCGAGAGGGCGCCCTTATGCCCATGACGCTTGAGGAAGAGCTTCACCCGCTCCGGGTGGTGATCCGTGCCAAGGAAGCCGCAAATAAGCTATGAAAATGCTCAAAAGGATCACGATATACCTGATCGGGCTGTTTATACTCTCGCTGGGCGTCGCGGCATCGGTAAAATCGGGACTCGGGGTAACCTCGGTAAACAGCATCCCCTATGCGCTTTCGTTGGTTTTTCACGCGAATATGGGCGTTTTTACCGCCGGACTGTACATCCTTTTCGTACTGATTCAATTGATGCTCCTGCGGCGGGATTTCAAGGTTCGTTATCTGCTCGGGATCCCTGTATCCGTCCTGTTCGGAGCCATGGTTGACCTATCCAACCGGATTTTTTACGCGCTCCCCGATCCCGCGTCCTACCCAATTCGGCTCTTGCTGCTCTGTTGCAGTATTCTTGGCGTAGCGCTGGGCGTGTTCCTTTACTGCTCGGCAGACCTCAGCCCTCTGCCCGGGGATGGGGTTATACTTGCAGTCGCGGGGAAGAGCGGTATGCAGTTCCACAATGTGAAAATCCTGTTTGACTGTACCCTTGTGATAATATCCGGCGTCATCTCGCTGATTTTCCTGCGAAGCCTTGTCAGCGTCAGAGAGGGAACGGTAATTTCCTCTCTGCTGATCGGTGTTGTGGTAGGGGTATTGAAGCGCTTTTTTTCCAGAAGGAGAAGCCGAAAAGACAGCAGGGTATTGTACAAAAAGCAAAGAAATGAGTAGTACTGCAAAAGAAACCGATATTGACAGTATATCGATTTCTGATATAATAGAATTAAGAAAGTTCGATGCACAGTTGTTTCATTCAGAACTAACAAAGTTTTTTGGTTATCGCGAAGTTTTGCCGGAATATGGAAAGGAAAGATACAAGTATGAAAAACACGATGAAAAAAGCAATTGCAACATTTTTGGCTATCAGCTGTCTTTTGATCTGCGGGGTATACCCGTCGGCTCTGGCAGACGAAGGTGATCTGATATTCGAGGGCGAATCGACACCGTTCTCCGTCACCGACGATACGGGAAAAACAACTACGGTCAGCGGTGAAAGTAAGTGGGCGTGGACGCTCAAGCTGAATCTGACCGGTATCAAGGGCAACTCGGGCGACATCGCTTACTTCCGCAGCGGAGGAATCGGCGGTACTGTCGATTACGAAATCGATGTGCCAAAAGCGGGCAGCTATAATCTGATCTGGGCGATGCGTCCCAACAGTCAGAGTTACGCTACCGTACAGGTGCTCCTCAACGGCAGGGAAGTCGGTGATCCCGTTTCGCTGAAAAGCGGCGATACCGTTAATGGCATCGTTACACAGTTTAATGTTGTTCACGAAGTAAACTTTGGTGCGCAAAGTTTTAAAGCCGGAAAGAATATCGTATCCTTCAAGCTCATGGATAACGGTCCGGGTGACGGTTCTCTTACCGTAGACTATATTCGTATAGCGAATCTGA
>CAYOON010000346.1:0-1956 GCA_964405595.1 uncultured Lachnospiraceae bacterium
CTCTACGCACTTCCCTCCTCCTTCATCCCGTCCATGGGGCTGTACAAGTACCAATCCCGTACCGAGCGTTACAATCAGTCGTGGAACCTCTATTCGGACGGAATGTACCGTTCCTCCTGGGCGAATCTGAAGAAGTCGTACACGGCAGGCGCCCTGATCCCCACCTATCAGGACAAGGATTTCGCGCAGATGGCGGATGAGCTGGGCAAAGCCTTTGCGGCACTGTCGAATTTCTTCCTGAACGCCAACCTTTCCTCCGCATCCGAAGAAGACATCACCGCCGCCTACAATCAGACCCTGCAAAACGCGGGAATCAGCACGAGTCTTCAGGCGCCCCTGCGCAGCTTCCTGGAGGCAAAGCGGAACGGTTCCTGGCGTACATGGCGGAAGGAGATCTTCGAAAACACGAAGCAGTACGCCGACTATGTAAAGGATAAATACACCGTATATCCCACCGACAGCGAAGGAATCCGCCAGATTGCCGCGGCAATCCGCCCCGATTTCGACGCTGCGGAAACCCGGTACGATCAGATCATGGCGGTGATCAACTACATGATCCTGAACTACCAATACACCACAACTCCCACCGAGCCGAGCAAGTACGACAGCGATCTGGACGCCTTTCTGCTGGAGACGAAGGACGGATACTGCGTGCAGTTCGCCACGGCGGCGACGCTGCTGCTCCGTTCGCTGGGCATTCCGGCGCGCTACGTTCAGGGCTACATCGCCTCCGACCGTCAGACCGTCAAGGATGATGCGGGAAACACCATCTACAAATCCACGGTGCTTGATTCCAACGCCCACGCGTGGATTGAGGTCTGGATGGACGGTCTGGGCTGGCGCACCTTTGAGGTTACGCCCGCCTACTATCAGGCGCTCTACTACATCCCCACGGCAGCGCCGGACACCAACGGCGAGGAGCACCGCAATCCCATCGTGGACATCGTGACGTCGCAAAAGCCCCCTATCCCCACCCTGCCCGCGACAATGCCCGAGCTGACGATCCCCAGCGCCGTAACGTCGGCGACCGAGCCTCCGGTGACCACCGATCCGGTCGACAATCCGGATGATGACACCCAGAAGGATCCCAACGGCGGACTTGATATGGAAACCATTCTGACCGTTGTGGGAATTGCGATAGGCACAGGCGGCATTCTGCTGCTGATCTTCTGGCGGATCCGGAAGGCGCGGAAGATTGCCGCGGGACGGAAGTATTTCATTGAGCGCGCGATATTCGGTACTTTCGCCGATCAGGAGGATCTGGATGTGGTATCGGGCGCGCTGGCGGAAGGAATTTACTCGATTATGAAGATTCTCGGGAAGGTTCCGAGGGTCGGAGAGACGCCCTGCGAGTTCGCGCACCGGGTGGATCATCCGAAGAAGCCGGAAAGCAAGGCCGAGACAAAGGCGATCCGCCGACAGCTTATGTGGGCGCACACCTTTACCGAGGTCACGCACATTCTGGAGAAGCGCGAGTTCCTCGGACAGATCGACCGAGCCGAGCTGACCGTACTGGGCGAGTTCCTGGAGAGCATCGAGCGAGTCGAGTACCCCGCCCTGCCTTTCCCGAAGAAACTCTACCATCGCTACCTCCGGTGTGCGATTTAACGGAGGTCACGGAAATTTAAATAATGGGGCGAAAGCCCCATTATTTAAAATATCGGGGCTTTCGCAAATTCAGCACCTCTGGTGCTGAATTACGCCTCCCGCACAGCGGGAGGCTCCCCAGTCATGGGACTTTTTGAAGAAAGTCCCGAGTCATAGAAAAGCCTTGGCTTTTCTATGACTTACAACCACTCAAAAACTATTAACAAATATAGCTTATATTTCAGTTTGTAAAAACTCGTTAGCTAGTGCGCTGAACTTCAAATTACCCACTGTCCTAGCCAAGGAGGTTGGGGGAGAGTTTGAGAGGGGGACAGGGAACTTCGGCGTTTGAGATGGTCCTTGTCCCCC
>CAYOON010000347.1:0-1924 GCA_964405595.1 uncultured Lachnospiraceae bacterium
TCAGCCACATTCTGGTCTGAGCCGCCATACTTGCGGTAAAGGTCGATGAAGCGGACTGCTCTGCAAGGATCGGCTGACCGGCAACCCCTGCGTTGCCCACTCGGACGAACTCATGTGCAACGGCTGTTCCACCTGTGAAAAGGTTTGCCCCTACGGAGCGATCAGCTATATTGATAAAGAGTTCCGCATGCCCGACCGCACCACCCGCGTCCGCCGTGTCGCCGTGGTCAACGAGGCGGTCTGCCAGGGCTGCGGATGCTGCACGGTCGCCTGTATGTCGGGCGCAATGGATCTGAAGGGATTCAAAAACAACCAAATCTTTGCGGAGGTGGACGCCATATGCCGATGAATGAAGATTACAAGCCGCTGATTGTGGCATTCTGCTGCAACTGGTGCTCCTACGCGGGCGCCGATCTGGCGGGCAACAACCGTCTGCCCTACCCCGCCGACGTGAAGATCATCCGTGTACCCTGCTCCTGCCGGGTGAATCCCACCTTTATTCTCCGGGCGTTCCAGCGCGGCGCGGACGGCGTGATCCTCTGCGGATGCCACCCCGGAGACTGCCACTATTCCACCGGAAACTACTACACCCGCCGCCGGATGGCGCTGCTCTTCTCGATGCTGGACTACATGGGCATCGAGCGGGAGCGCACCCGTGTGGAGTGGGTATCGGCCGCCGAGGGCGCGAAATTCGCGGAAACCATGAACAGTTTCTGCCGCACCGTCGCCGCTTTAGGCCCCAGTAAACGATTGGAGGATCTGCGATGCAAAGAATAACCCGTGAAACCCTGATCGACAGGGCAAAAGCCCTCCTTTCGGACGGGACCGTGGACAGAGTTCTCGGCTGGAAGGCCGGCGACTTTACCTACGACGTGACCCCCGCGCTCTTTTCGGATGAAAAATCGCTTTCCGACTTCGTTTGGAGCGATTTCTGCGGCGCGAATCTGTCCAAATACCTCATTTCCGAGACCAAAAAGGGCGACGGAAGGGTACTTATATTCTTAAAACCCTGCGACAGCTACAGTTTCAATCAACTTCTGACCGAACACCGCTTCGATCGCGACAAGGTCTATGTAATCGGCGTCCCCTGCGAGGGGATGCTGGACATCGGGCGGATCCGTACCCATGCCGACAGCGTTGCGTCTGTTCGATCCGAGGGCGACAGCGTGGTCGTATCCACCCTGTACGATGGCGATCTGACCCTTTCCCGCGAAGACTGCCTGCCCGACCGCTGTCTGCACTGCAAATCGAAGAAACACGTCGCCTACGACGAACTTCTCGGCGAAACCGGCGAGATTCTGGATTCCAACCGCTTTGACGAGGTGGAAAAACTGGAAAAGATGACCGCCGATGAGCGGTACGCCTTCTGGCAGGGTGAGCTGTCCCGCTGTATCCGCTGCAACGCCTGCCGGGACGTCTGTCCCGCATGCAGCTGCGAAAAATGCGTCTTCGACAACCCCGGATCGGGGCTGGAGAACAAGGCTGCCGCCAACAGTTTTGAGGAGAAGCTCTTCCACATCATCCGCGCCTTCCATGTGGCGGGAAGATGCACCGACTGCGGCGAATGCTCCCGCGTTTGCCCCCAGCACATCCCGCTGCACCTGCTGAACCGGAAATTTATCAAGGACATCGACGAATTCTACGGCGAATATCAGGCGGGAGCCGAGGTCGGCAGCCGCAACCCGCTGGTGGACTTCACTGAAGACGATATTGAGCCCTGCGACGCGGTGAAGCTCATTTTCCAGAATGAGTTCGGCGGGGAGCACCTGATCTCCGAGCCCAACGCCACCCTGGCCTGGCTGCGTGCGGAGCGGGCCTCCACCCCCGATGACCCCGGTGCCCGCCGGGTGGAGGACATCGGCAACGGCATGGTGCGGGTGTACCTGGGCGGGCTGGAGTTTACCGAGGTTGTCCTGCGGACGCT
>CAYOON010000348.1:0-1907 GCA_964405595.1 uncultured Lachnospiraceae bacterium
AATGAACGGAAACTGTATAAGGCGGGCGAGCTGCCCACCCGGCAGACAAACCGCTATACGCTGGTTCCGGTGTTCGATATTACACAAACTACCCTTCCCCGGGAGATGTACCCCAAACTGTTCGGCTTCGGCACTCCTTCCCGATCTGCGGACGATCTGGTGGAGGCGATCTCTGCCTATGCGCAGAACGAGCTGAAATGTCCCGTAACCGTAGAGGATTTCAAGGGTGCAGCTACATCGGTGAAGGGGCGGTTTTACCCGGAACTCAATTGCATCGAACTGTCCTCCATGATCTCCGGTGAGGAGAAGCTGTCCACCCTGATTCACGAGCTGGGTCATGCTTCGCTTCATGCAGATATGGCGGCAATGACGGATAAATCCACCGCCCGGATCGAGCTGGAGGCGGATATGTATGCCCTCATGATCGGGCAACATTTGGGGCTGGAAATCACCGATTCCCGAAAAGCGCATTTGGTAACACACTATAAGGCATGGATGTCCGAGCTGCCGGAAGCAGATCGGGCGGATGTCAACGCAGATATGCCGGTGTTTTCGGAGGTCTGCCGACGTTACCGTGAGACGGTTGACCGCATCGATGAGTATGCGGATCAGTACGCAATCTACATTCAGGCAGAGACACAGCAGGCTACTGTAGAAGCGGTGGCGGTGGAGGAGATATTCGATCAACAGACCGATCAGCCGAAGTCCGAGCCGACAGTAACGGCAACGGGCGAAAGTAAACCCGAGCAAACGGAGCAAGCTGAAGATCCACCTAAAAAAGCATGGAATATTTCCATATAAAGTAAAGAATTGAATAATTAAAGAAAGGGGTGCAGCGTATGCAGAAGATCATCCTGCCCAATGAAATGATCCGATGGAAACTATCCGGCGCAGAATTCGTGCTGTATGCGCTGCTGACCTCCTTCGGCGAGAAGCCCTGCGAACTGTCAACCCGTCAGATGTCAGCACTGTCCGGGCTGTCGGAAGCGACCGTCAAGCGGGCGGTCAAGCTGCTTGAGGGGCGAGGTCTGCTGATCCACGCCGCAAGGATTCGGGATCACCGTCGGACGGTCAATCGGTACAAGGTACTGAAAAGGGCAAACCGAAGGCATTTCTTCTGCCTTCCTGCCGAGGCGATCGGGCTGCTGACGCCAAGCGAACTGCTTGTCTATGCCTACCTGATCTGCCGTGCCGGGCGAAACAAAAAAGCCTACGCTTCCGAGTATCTGATGGCAGAGGAACTGAACATTTCCCGGACAACGGTGCGAAACTGCACCGCCAAGCTGGCGGCGGACGGCTGGATCGGCAAGGAGAAGCGATCCTATGAGAAGAATCGCAAAACGGGGGCGTATCGCTCGTTCGCCTACGATCTTGGTTCCAAGTCCGAAAAAAACGACCCGCCAGAATGCGCCGAGAGCGGCGAAACGAATTCCGCCAAGGGAATTTGTTTGCCGGGTTGGTTCGCCCCGTACAACGAAAATATTGGGCTTGCAGTCGGTCAGACCGATTTTGTGCCGAAACGGCTGATCTTCAGACCGCCGAAGCCCCCAAATCTACCTCCTTGAACAGGGGGTGGTACAATTTTGAGCCAACAATACTATACCCACAAGAGATGTTCCAAAAGAAAAAGCAGAATAACCGGATATGAATAAAGTTACAGTAAAGGTGTATAAAGGAGATTCCTATAGATTTCAAAAATCTCGAATAACATCAGGTGGTTACAGGCAGAACGGTCGGCTTGCGGCTACCTTTTTTCTTTTGGAATTTCAAAAAAAAACAACACAGGACGAAAACGAGGAGGATCTATTTATGGCAAGACCGAAAAAGCCGGAGAGTGTGGCAAAAACGGTTATGGCTACATTCCGGTTAACACATCAACAAGCAGAGAGCTTCCGTCAGCTTTCAAA
>CAYOON010000349.1:0-1876 GCA_964405595.1 uncultured Lachnospiraceae bacterium
AACATTCGGCGTTTGAGATGGTCCCTGTGGTCCTCTCGTAACGCCTGTCCCGAAGGGATAGGCGTTCACATACTATCGTTTTTTCTCAAACGAAATCTCTGTCAAAAATTTTACTTTGCGTCTCCGGCGAAGTATTCCAAAGCCTCTCTGTACCCGAGGAATCCCTTCCCGTAGATGGTTTTCTTCGCCGCCAGCGAGACGTAGGAGAACTTGCGGAACTCCTCGCGGGCGGAAATGTCAGACAGGTGCACCTCTACCGTAGGGATGGCGACCGCCTTCAGGGCGTCCAGAATCGCCACCGAGGTATGGGTGTAGGCGGCGGGATTGATTACGATGCCGTCAAACTTCCCGTAGGCGTCCTGAATCTTGTCCACGATCGCGCCCTCGTGATTGGATTGGTAGGTCTCGATGTCGAGTCCCAGCTCGACCGCCCACTCGTCCAGCTTGGCAAGCAGGGCAGAGAAGGACTGATCCCCGTAGATGGCAGGCTCCCGAAGCCCCAGAAGGTTGAGATTGGGGCCGTTGATAATCAGAATTTTCATGGTTATTTCTCCTTTTTGTGAAGTCTCTCCAAAATCTCCCCCGCCACCTGCTCGGACGACTCAAAGTCGATCTCGTAATCTGCGCAGGCTCGATAGAGGGGCAGACGCCGCTCGTACATTTCGGACAGCTTCCCCGATTTGGACAGCGGGCGTCCGTCGGTGGGAAGGTCGGTGATGGGACGGTTGATGAAGAACACGACCCCGTTCTGCCGCAGCTTGGGCAGATTCTCGGGTACCGTCACGACCCCGCCGCCGGTGGCGATGATCTTCCCGGACAGCTTGGTGTAGTCGTCCACCACCCCGCTCTCGATGGAGCGGAAGAGCGGTTCGCCGCCCTCGGCAAAGATTTCGGGAATGGATCTCCCCTCCCGCTCGACCAGCTTGGCGTCCAGATCGATCAGCTCCCGCCCGGTTTTGGCGGCAAGGATGCCGCCCACGGTGGTTTTCCCGCATCCGGGCATCCCCACTAACACGATGTTCTGCGTTTTTACTTTCAGATCGGCGAGGATCCGCTCGATGATCCCCGCAGGGGCGGTCGTGCCGAAGAAAACCTCGTAGGCGCGCACGCCCTGCGCCACCAGCATGGGCAGTCCCGACGCGGCGGGAACTCCCAACGCCTCGGCATCCAGAATCAGCTTGGTGCGGGCGGGATTGTAGATCAGATCCACCACGCCGGACAGCGCGGTAAAGTCGGACAGATCCACCGGAGAGACGCCGGTGTTCGGGAACATCCCCACGGGGGTGGTGTTGACGATCAAATGGGTGTCCGCGAAGTAGCGGGCGATCTTCTCGCGGGTGTTCTCTTTGTGGGTGATGACCCGAACCTCGGCGGCGCCCATGGTTTTCAGCACATGGCAGACCGTCACCGAGCTGCCGCCGCTGCCCAGTACCATGCAGTTCTTTCCGGCGGGGTCGAATCCCGCCTGCCCGAGCAGGTAGGTGAAGCCGTAGGCGTCGGTATTGTCACCGTAGAGTGTGCCGTCGGGACGCTTCACCACGGTGTTCACACTTCCGATGGCGCGGGCAGTATCGGAGAGGCTGTCGCAGGCGGCGTAGGCGATCTTTTTATAGGGAACGGTGACGTTGATCGCGGCGAATTCCCGCTTTCGGAAGAATTCGTCCAGCGCGTCAGGGGAAAGTTCGATGAGTTTGTAGGGATAGTCCCCGAGCTTTGCGTGAATCTCCGGGGAGAAGCTATGCGGGAGACGTTCTCCCAGCAGACCGTATGTTTCCATAAGTATGTACCTTTCTAATTTGCGACAAAACAGAAGTATTCCTACGGTAAATCAGGATTTATATGTTTTAACATTTCCAATCAATTTTATGTTCCCGTT
>CAYOON010000350.1:0-1872 GCA_964405595.1 uncultured Lachnospiraceae bacterium
ATGCTCGCGCAGCCCGATTACCGATCCTGTGAGGCGTTTAAGCGTTTTGGCAGATCGAGACTGGGCTTTCTGGTCACTTCCGGCAACATTGACTCGATGGTTGCTCACTATACCGTATCGAAAAAGAAACGGAACTACGATTACTACAGCCCCGGCGGAAAGATGGGACTCCGTCCCGACCGCGCCGTGATCGTCTACTGCAACCGTATCCGCGAAGCGTACGGCGACGTGCCGATCATTATCGGCGGACTGGAGGCATCCCTTCGCCGTATGGCGCACTATGATTATTGGGACAATCGAGTCCGCCGCAGCATTCTGGTGGATTCCAAAGCGGATATTCTGACCTACGGCATGGGAGAGAATATCATGATCCGTCTTGCCGAGCTGCTGGATCGTGGTGTCCCGATCAAAAAGATTCACGACGTTCGCGGTACAGTTTATCTGACGAACCTGGGCGATAAAATCCATTTTGAGTGCGAGGAGGGCTATTCTTACGACGATCTGAAAAGCGATAAAGCGTTGTATGCGAAAGCGTTCGCGCAGCAGTATAACAACAACGATTCGGTCAGCGGAAAGGCGATTACCGAATACTACGACCGGAAGATGTTGGTTCAGAATCCGCCCATGCCGCCGTTGGAGCGTGCCGAGCTGGATTGGGTCTACTCGCTCCCCTATGCGCGCCGCCCGCATCCCGTTTACGATAAAGACGGCGGCGTTCCCGGAATCGCGGAGGTGCAGTTCTCCATCACCCATAATCGCGGCTGTTTCGGCTCCTGTAACTTTTGTGCGATTGCCTACCATCAGGGAAGGAGCGTTCGATCCAGAAGCATTGAAAGCTGTGTCGCGGAGGCAAAGAAGATCACCGAACTGCCCGGATTCAAGGGATATATTCACGACGTGGGAGGTCCTACCGCAAACTTCCGGGATCCCGCCTGCGAAAAGCAGTTGAAATCCGGCGTTTGTCCCCATCGAAAGTGCCTTGCACCGAAGCCCTGCCCGAATCTGAAGGTGGATCATAGCGAATATTTGCGGCTCCTTCGTGCTATTGAGACGGTGCCGAAGGTAAAGCGTGTCTTTATCCGCTCCGGAATCCGCTTTGATTATGTAGTTTACGATAAAAGCGAGGAATTCTTCAAGAAATTGGTCAAAGATCACGTCAGCGGTCAGTTGAAGGTGGCGCCCGAGCATTGCTGCGATAACGTACTGTCCCATATGGGGAAGCCCCCGGTGGAGGTATACAACCGCTTCCGTAGTCGCTATTTCGAGTTGACCAAGAGCATCGGCAAGGAGCAGTATCTGGTTCCGTACCTGATGTCGAGCCATCCCGGAAGTACGCTGAAGGATGCGGTGGAGTTGGCGCTCTATCTGAAAAAGCAGCATCTGAATCCCGAGCAGGTGCAGGATTTCTATCCGACACCCGGAACGGCAAGTACGGTCATGTTCTACACCGGACTGGATCCATTCACCATGAAGAAGGTCTATGTGGCGACATCTTACGAGGAAAAGCAGCTCCAGCGCGGACTGCTGCAATACAATCGTCCCGAAAATGCTGATCTTGTGAGAGAGGCATTGATGAAGGCGGGACGTTCCGATTTGATCGGATTCGGTGAGGACTGTCTGATCCGGCCTGCTACGAGATCCTATAAAGATAAGCCGGGACAAGGAAGGAACGGCGTACCGGAGTCGGGGAGCGACCACGGAAATACGCAAAACAAGAAGTTCCGCACTGCGTCACCAAAGAATGCCCGAAAGAATTCAGCGGGAAAGAAGAAATAAAAAATCTGTCGCAAACGCGGCAGAAAATAGAAAAATATTTTTTAATAAAAGTTCTTGCGGAGTCCAGAGGGGCTTCTTTCAAGAAGCCCCTCTGGC
>CAYOON010000351.1:0-1870 GCA_964405595.1 uncultured Lachnospiraceae bacterium
CGCGTCGAAGTTGGATGTGGTCAGCGCCAGAATCAGGCTGTTGAACGCCATCAGATCGGCAGGGCAGCGGATGATCAGCACCTCGAAAATACCGTCGGCAAAGTCCACTTCGTCCCGGGGTAGCTTCAGGATTCCGCCCACCGACGTAGTATTCAGCACCGAACAGAGCAGCACGTCGTCCGCCTCGAAAATACCCGAATCAAAGGTCAGCCTGACGCTGTATTTCCGCAGACTTGCCAGCTCGCTCACGCCCGACAGCAGATAGGCAAAGTGACCCAGCAGATTTTTCAGCTCCTGCGGGGTTTCGTAGGAGGTTCGCGCGAAGGCGCCGAAGGTGGCGGTATAGACAAAGTGCCGCTCCTCGTTAAAGAGTCCCACGTCGTGAGGGATCGGCTGTCCGTTCAGAATCGCCTCTGCCGCCTGCCTTATGTTCTTCGGAATCCCCACCGCGGTCGCCAGATCGTTGGTCGTTCCGCAGGGAATATAGCCGATATTCACCGGATGGGTCAGTCCGGACACCCCGTCCAGCACCTGCCCTACGGTACCGTCCCCGCCGCAGCAGATGACGGTCTGGAACTCCTCCGCCTGTGCGGCGGTATCGGCGGCGTCTCCCGCGTATTCGGTCAGATGAACGGTCAGATCGTACTTACGGGACAGAATGGATACGATGGTGTAGAAATTGGTTTTTCCGCTCTGCTTCCCTGCCTTCGGGTTCAGGATCAGGAGAGCTTTTCTTTTTTTGAGTGACATTTTATCGTGCGATCTCCTTTGGTCTAAAACAGTCTTTATGGGGTCTTTGGAATATTATAGCATGGGATGGCTACCGCAGTGTATCCGATATGTGAATTTTTTGTGAAAAACAGCGGATTGAACGACGGCGTTTCGTCGGGAACTTCAATTTTACACAAATTTTCCTTCTTTTTTTCGAAATATCTATTGACTTTGCCTGAATACAATGGTATAATATTTGATAACTATTCACAATTCGGTAAAAAGCGATCGTGCTTTACCGAAAATACTTTTGGAGGAACCCCCATTATGATGAAAAAGATTCTCGCATCCCTTCTTGCGGCCTCTCTCCTGATTACCGGCTGCATGACCATGACTTCCTGCTCCGACAAGAAAACCTACACCGTCGGCATCTGCCAGCTACAGCAGCACGAGGCGCTGGATGCCGCTACCAACGGCTTTAAGCAGGCTTTGATCGACGCCCTCGGCGAAGAAAACGTCACCTTCGACTATCAGAACGCCAGCGGTGACTCTACCAACTGCGCAACCATCGTCCAGAGCTTCGTTTCCAAGAAGGTCGATCTGATCCTCGGCAACGCGACGCCCGCCCTGCAGGCAGCCTACAATGCTACCGATTCCATCCCGATCCTCGGCACCGCTATCACCGAGTACGGCGTGGCATTGCAGCTCAAGGACTTTAACGGCACCGTCGGCAAAAACGTATCCGGCACCTCCGATCTGGCTCCCCTGACCGAGCAGGCCGATATGCTGCTGGAGATTTTCCCCGATGCCCGGAAGGTCGGACTGCTTTACTGCTCCGCAGAGGACAACTCTGACTATCAGGTCAAGGTCGTATCCGAATATCTGACTGCCAAGGGTCTGACTTGCAGCAGATACTCTTTCGCCGATTCTAACGAGCTGCCCGGCGTTGCGGCAAAGGCGGCAGCAGAAAGCGATGTAATCTACATCCCCACCGATAACACGGTTGCGACCAGCGCGGAGATTGTCGGAAACATCGTCCGTGAGGCGAAGGTTCCGGTTGTTGCGGGCGAAGAGGGCATCTGCGCAAAGTGCGGCATCGTCACCCTGTCCATCAGCTACTACGATCTGGGCTACAAGACCGGCGAGATGGCAGCGAAGA
>CAYOON010000352.1:0-1869 GCA_964405595.1 uncultured Lachnospiraceae bacterium
GTTGTTATCCCCTTCCTTGAAGGAAACCGGCGTTTTCGTGGAGGTGGCGTAGTTGATGCGGTAGCCGTCGCACCAGACGTGGTTGCCGGTGTAGGTCATGTAATAGGTACCGTTCACCTTGATTACCATGGGACCCTCTGTCCAGCCGCCCATATAGGCGCCGGTATTGGTACCGTCCGCCGCGATCTTGTCGGGCGCCGTCATGTTGTAGACCATGATGCCGCCTCCGCCTGCCGAATAGAAGTACCATCTTCCGTTGTCGTCAATAAAGACGCTTCCGTCGATGGAATGCCCGAAATTATCGGTGATCGCCTTGAAGGGACCGGTAGGCGATTCGCTGCGCAGAACGTAGTGTCCGTTTCCTCCGGGGGAGGTGTACATATAGAAGTAGCCGTTGTAGTAGACCACCTCGGGAGCGTAGGCCGTTATGGTCAGCTTTTCCTTGGCGCAAAGGCCGTCGTACTTCCATGTGACCAGATCGTCGGACGTCCAGCACTGGATGCCCAGACTGCCGTCCTTGGTGGAGCAGTAGAGGTAGTATCTGCCGTTCCAGCGCATGACGAAGGGGTCGCCGACGCCGTAGCTTTCCCAGATGTGCCGGGACGTAAGTGTAATCAGCGGATTTTTGAAGGTTTCAAGATTGCCTGTAACCTGCATAATAGACTCCTTTGCCGCCGTATCCCTGTCCAGCGGTGTGATCACCGGGCCTTTTCCGGGATTTACCGGCTTATTGGTATTTTCGGTGGTTTGCGTGGTGCTGCCGGACGTCGTCCCGGAGCTGTCTGCGGGGGTTGACGGAGTTCGGCCGCAGGAGGTGGACGTCAGAAGCGCCGCCGCGGCAAGCAGCAATGCGATCGGTTTCTTCATTTTATTGCGATTCCTTTCTTTCAGAAGTTTTTTCCTATTATAAAAGTATTGTAGCTTCTTTTTCTTCAAATTGCAATAGAAGATTCGGACAGTATTGTGTAAAAACAAGACATTTTTATACCTATATAATTATACTATACTTCCGGATCTTTTTCAATTGTAGGAATTCACAATTTTGCGTCAAAAAATGTGGCAGAATCACCAAATGAGCATTTTTCGATTGAAAAAAACACTAAATCTGTAGCCCGGGAATGGGAAAATCGTAGAATATCCGCGCGTCCTCCTTGACTTTTCCCGAAATACATAGTATACTAAACTTGACTTAAAATAATCGGAAAGGAACGATTACATGAAACATTCATCCGTATTAAGAGGGATCGCCGCGTTTCTCGCGGGCTGCTCGATCCTGTCCGTTATGGCGGGCTGTTCGAACTCGAAGACGGGTCCCGGGACAACGGGCACCACTACGGGAACCGCCCCCGGTTCCACGGTAACCACCGAACACCACGAGGAGGTTCTGATCCCCATCGCGGCGGGCTGTTCGCTGGTAAAGGAAGGCGATCTGAAGCTGGCTTCGCCGACCCTTTACATGGACAGTTCGGACAAACCGCAGGCGCTCCGTGCCGCCGGCGATCTACAAACCGACTTCAAGAACGTCACCGGAACGAAGCCCCAGTTGGTCACCGACGGTTCGGAATTTGCCTCCACCTCGATTATCATCGGAACCATCGGTCAGAGCGGTCTGATCGACAGCCTGATCGAAAGCGGCATTCTGGACGTATCCGAGATCCGTGACAAGTGGGAGGGCTACACCATCGCCGTCTACAAGAACCTCACCGACACGGCGGAATACTCGGTGGTCATCGCCGGAAGCGACGCCCGCGGCACCGTCTACGGCATTTACGAGCTGTCCGAGCAGATCGGCGTTTCCCCCTGGTACTGGTGGGCAGACGTTCCGATCATCGAGAACAAGGATCTGACCCTTTCGGTAGCTGACCTGTC
>CAYOON010000353.1:0-1863 GCA_964405595.1 uncultured Lachnospiraceae bacterium
TCCCGACAGACTCGAGATGAACAAGTATTGCCGTTTCTGCAGAAAGCATACTCTGCATAAAGAATCGAAATAAGGAGGTCTTGTCATGGCAGAAGAGAAAGTAAAAGCGGAAAAGACCAAAAAGTCCAAGCCCGCAAAAAAAGAAAAATCCGGCAAGGTTTCCAAGTTCTTCAAAGAATTGAAGGGCGAAATGGGAAAGATTACTTGGTTCAGCGCGCATGATACCATCCAGACCAGCACTTGGGTCGTAGTTGCCCTTGTGATTCTGGCGGTCTTAATCGGCGGCGTGAACTACGGGCTCAGCCAGCTCGTCGGAGCGCTGGGCAAAATTCTGTAAGGAAGACGGATTATGGATGATTATATCGACGGTATCCATTGGTATGTAGTCCATACCTATTCCGGGTACGAAAATAAGGTCAAAACCAATCTGGAAAAGATCGTGGAAAACCGCTCCCTGCAGGAGCTGATTTACGACATCCGTATTCCCACCGTCACCGAAATTCAGGGTGAGGGCGAGGATGCTAAAGAAGTCGAGACCAAGATCTATCCCAGCTATGTGCTGATCAAGATGATCATGAACGACTTTACCTGGTACATTATCCGCAATGTTACGGGTGTGACTGGTTTTGTCGGATCAGGCGCAACGCCTATCCCCCTGTCAGACGCCGAGGTGGCGTCCATGGGTGTGGATGCGACTGCGGCAGCTCCCGCGCTTGCATACGGTGTAGGAGACAGCGTATCCATCAAATCGGGTCCCTTCCAGGGATTCATCGGCAGAGTCGAGGAGATTTCCGCCGATCAGAAGACGGTTCGCATTCTGGCCTCCATGTTCGGCAGAGAAACGCCGGTGGAGATCGAGGCAGAGAATATCGAGCTTCTGAAATTCTGATTTTTCGGTGCAGAATATGCACAATTGGACGGCAGAACCGTCCGATCACGGACGTGAGAATCCGTCCGAATTAAGTGGGAGGAAGAAAATTTTGTATTCTTCCGCTTCAATAACCACTTTGGAGGTATAATTACTATGGCAAAGAAAATTACCGGTTATATTAAGCTTCAGATCGCAGCCGGAAAGGCACTTCCCGGACCTCCCGTAGGTCCTGCACTGGGTCAGCATGGTGTTTCGATCCCGAACTTCGTGAAGGAGTTCAACGAAAGAACCAAGTCCCAGATCGGTCTGATCGTTCCCGTTATTATCACGGTTTACGCAGACCACTCTTTCACCTTTATCGTGAAGACTCCTCCCGTACCCGTCCTGATCAAGAAGGCCGCAGGTATCGAGTCCGGTTCCGCAGTCCCCAACAAGACCAAGGTCGCAAAGCTGACCATGGCACAGGTTACCGAGATCGCGCAGACCAAGATGCCCGACCTGAACGCCGCTTCGCTGGAATCGGCAATCAGCATGGTCAAGGGTACCGCGCGCAGCATGGGCGTAACCGTAGAAGAGTAAGAGGAGGACACGAAGAATGGGAAAGAAATATTCTGACAGCGCAAAGCTGATTGAGAGAAGCAAGCTGTACGATACAAACGAGGCTCTGGCGCTGGTATGCCAGACCGCAAAGGCAAAGTTCGACGAGACCATCGAGGTTCACATCCGTCTGGGCGTTGACTCCCGTCACGCAGACCAGCAGGTCCGCGGTGCGGTTGTACTTCCCAACGGTACCGGTAAGAAGGTAAGAGTTCTCGCACTGGTTAAGGGCGACAAGGAAGCCGAGGCTACCGCCGCAGGTGCTGATTATGTAGGCGCCGAGGAGTATATCGAGAAGATCCAGAAGGAAAACTGGTTCGAGTTCGATATTATCGTAACCACCCCCAACATGATGGGTCAGATCGGCCGTCTGGGTCGTGTACTCGGTCCGCGCG
>CAYOON010000354.1:0-1845 GCA_964405595.1 uncultured Lachnospiraceae bacterium
CGGCGCGGATCCGCAGAAGATCGCCGCTTTCGGCGAATTCCTCGATGACGACCGCGGTTCCGTGGGGAATTTCGTTGTCCAGCAGCCGCAGGATCTTCTCCCGGATCATTTCGGCGGCGATCACCCGTTCGGGCTGATCGGTCAGCTCGTCCTCGTCGAAGATCCAGTCACTCTCGTGAAGCAGCTTTGCCGCCTCGTCCAGTACGAGGGATACGCCGTCCTCCTTCATGGCGGAGATCGGGATCACCGAAGCGTAATCGGCAAGCTCGGCGTAGGCGAGAATTACCTGTCCGATCCGTTCGGGATTTGCCAGATTGGTCTTGTTCAGAACAAGGATCATCGGAAGCCCGTCCTTCTGGAAGCGGCGGATCAGCTTCTGCTCGATCTCGCCGGGGGTGTAGCCCGCGTCGGCGACCAGGATCACCGCGTCCACGTCGGAAAGGGCGCTGCTGATCTGACGGTTCATATAGTTTCCGAGCTTGGTCATGGAGTGGTGCATACCGGGGGTGTCGATAAATACGAACTGATTCTCGCCCTCGGTCAGAATCCCCGTGATCTTGGTACGGGTGGTCTGGGGTTTTTTAGACGTAATGGCGATTTTCTCGCCGAGCATTGCGTTCAGCAGGGTGGATTTACCCACGTTCGGTCTGCCGACGATTGCGATAAAGCCTGTTTTTTTCATATCTGTTGTTCCGTTTCTATATTATTGTCTGGAAAGCCCCATTTTTGAAAGGACTTCCTCCTGTTTTGCGAACATTTCGCTTTCTTCCGCCTTTCCGGCCTCGTGATCGTATCCCAGCAGATGCAGGATCGAGTGAACCGTCAGAAAAGCGATCTCCCGCTCAAAGCTGTGTCCGTATTCGACGGCCTGCTCTGCCGCCCGCTCGGCGGACAGTACCACATCCCCGAGGACCTCGTATTCATCGTCCCCGAAGTCGTCGTCGAACATGGGGAAGGAGAGCACGTCGGTGGGCTTGTCTATGCCCCGATGCTCCCGATTCAGCTCCCGAATTTCCTCGTTGTCTACCAGCGTGACCGAAACCTCGCAGTCCCGATCAAACTTTTCATACCGCAGCGTCGCCCGGATCGCCGATTTGATCAGCTTAATCTGCTCCGGGGTGAGCGAGATTTTATCCTGTCTGTCGGAGAGATAGATTCTGGTTTTCATTTGACGTCCTTCTTTCCCGGAGTCCGGACAGCCACGCGGGCGGTTTTCCGCGCCGGAGCTGCCTGTCTGCTCTCGTATTTGTCGTAGGCCTGAATGATCCGCTGTACCAGCCGATGCCGTACCACGTCCCGCTCGGTGAAGCGGTGGATGGCGATGTCGTCAATGCCGTCCAGCACCTTGACCGCCTCGGCAAGTCCGCTTCGGGTCGATCGGGGCAGGTCGGTCTGGGTCAGGTCGCCGGTCACAACCGCCTTGGATCCGAATCCCAGACGGGTTAAGAACATCTTCATCTGCTCGGGCGTGGTGTTCTGCGCTTCGTCCAGAATGATGAAGCTGTCGTCCAGTGTCCGACCGCGCATATAGGCAAGGGGCGCGATCTCGATGACGTTCTTCTCCACATTCCGCTGATAGCCCTCCATGCCCATGGTCTCATAAAGGGCGTCGTAGAGCGGTCGCAGATAAGGGTCGATCTTGCTTTGCAGATCGCCGGGCAGATAGCCCAGCCGCTCTCCCGCTTCCACGGCGGGGCGGGTCAGGATGATCCTGGACACGCTCTTCTCCCGCAGTGCCGCCACCGCCATGGCAACCGCCAGAAAGGTCTTACCTGTTCCGGCGGGACCGATACCAAGCACCACGGTATTCCCCCTGATTTTGTCCACATACTGCTTCTGACTGAC
>CAYOON010000355.1:0-1840 GCA_964405595.1 uncultured Lachnospiraceae bacterium
GTGGCGGAATCCAAAGGCAGCGCCTTTGATCGCCCGTCGCAACGGGCGAAATTCCCTTACGGCGCTTCTCTTTTTGCAAAGCTTTTTCGAATCATGCGAAGCATGATTTGCGCCTCTCTTAGGTCAAGAGAAAAAGCGGCTAACGAACTTGCGCATACTTTACCAAGGAAGGGTAACGTCAAAATCATGAGAAAAATCAGAATCGCCGTACTGGTCTCGGGCGGCGGAACCAATTTGCAGGCACTGATCGACGCCCAGACGAGCGGCGTACTCCAAAGCGGAGAGATCGTCCGCGTGATCTCCAACAAACCGGACGTCTACGCGCTGACCCGCGCCGAAAACGCCGGAATCTCCGCGTCGGTGGTCAATAAGAAGGCGCTGGGCAGTCAGGAAGCCTTCGAAGCGGCGCTCCAAAGCGAGCTTGCCGAATGCAAGGCCGATCTGATCGTGCTGGCGGGCTTTATGGCGATCCTGTCCGCCGATTTCACCCGGGCGTGGGATCATCGGATCATCAACATCCACCCGTCGCTGATCCCCTCCTTCTGCGGGAAGGGTATGTATGGGCTTTATCCCCATATCGCCGCGCTGGAGAAGGGCGTCAAGGTGACGGGCGCTACCGTCCACTTCGTCAACGAAATCCCCGACGGCGGCGAGATCATCGACCAGAAGGCGGTCTATGTGGAGGAAGGGGATACCCCCGAAATCCTGCAACGCCGCGTCATGGAGCAGGCCGAATGGATCATCCTCCCCCGCGCGGTGGAGAAGGTGTCCGCGGCTTTGGTAAAAACACTCGAAAACGAATAAAAGGAAGGGTATAATTTGAAAGAAACCGTTGGTTTCTTTCAAATACGAGTTTGCGTCTTTGGTGGCTTCGCCTCCAATTTCGCCAATGGCGAAACCGCCGTAAACTCGAGGCAACCGAAGAAAGGCAGAGTACAGAATATGGATATTTACGAAATCAGCAACATGGGCGCACTGCTGGCCGCCAACAGCTATCCCGGCAGAGGAATCACCATCGGAAAATCCGCCGACGGCAAGTCAGCGGTGACCGCCTACTTCATCATGGGCAGATCGGCCAACAGCCGCAACCGCGTCTTCGTGGAAGTACCCGGTAAGAGCGAGGTTATCATCCATCCCTTCGACGCATCCAAGGTCGAGGATCCCTCGCTGATCATCTACTACCCCATCCGTAAGATCGGGAATCAGCTGATTGTCACCAACGGTGATCAGACCGATACCATCTACGACTTCATCGAAAAAGGGAAGACCTTCGAGGAAGCATTGGAAACCCGCTGCTTCGAGCCGGACGGTCCCAACTGGACGCCCAGAATCTCGGGGATTATGACCTTCGGCGAGAAGGATTTCTCCTACAAAATGAGCATCCTGAAGTCAGCAGATCCCGCAGGATCCGCCTGCAATCGCTACACCTACAGCTACGCGGCACTGCCGGGGCTGGGACACTTCATCCACACCTACATGTGTGACGGGAACCCTATCCCTACCTTCACCGGCGAGCCGGAGCGGGTCTACATTCCCAACGACATTGACGAGTTCACCAACGCCATCTGGTCGAACCTCAACGAGGCCAACAAGATCTCGCTCTATGTTCGCTATGTGGATCTGGAGACCGGCAAAGAAACCAACCGCATGATCAACAAGAATCAGTAATCTATTGTGACCGCACCTTCTCCCGGCGATTTTTCGCCGGAAGGGGATGCGGCGGTTGTCGTATAAAAGCGCATCATAAATAAGTTAGAAAATAACGAGAAAACGAGACTTTTGCCTCCGTTTTCCCGGAAAAATACAGAATCTGAAAGGAATTTTTCCGAAAGCTTGCACT
>CAYOON010000356.1:0-1836 GCA_964405595.1 uncultured Lachnospiraceae bacterium
GGAAAAGGTTACCTCCGACGGCGTTATCACCGTCGAGGAGTCCAAGACCGCAGAAACCCTCTGCGAGGTCGTGGAAGGTATGCAGTTCGACCGCGGATACCTCTCGCCCTACATGGCGACCGATTCCGATAAGATGGAAGCCGTTCTCGACGACGCCCTCATCCTGATCACCGACAAGAAAATCAGCGCGATTCAGGATCTGCTGCCCATTCTGGAGCAGACCATGCAGTCTGGCAGAAAGCTGCTGATCATCGCCGAGGATGTAGAGGGCGAGGCTCTGACCACGCTGATCCTCAACAAGCTCCGCGGAACCCTCAATATCTGCTGCGTAAAGGCACCCGGATTCGGTGACCGCAGAAAGGAAATGCTGCAGGACATCGCAACCCTCACCGGCGGTCAGGTTATCACCTCCGAGCTGGGTCTGGAACTGAAGGATGCAACCGTAGATATGCTGGGTATCGCCCGTCAGGTCAAAGTTAACAAGGAGCGCACCATCATCGTCGGCGGCGAAGGCGACAGAAACGAGATCGCAGCCCGCATCGCCCAGATCCGCTCCGCAATCCCGCAGACCACCTCCGAATTCGACCGCGAAAAGCTTCAGGAAAGACTTGCGAAGCTGGCAGGCGGCGTAGCCGTAATCAAGGTCGGCGCCGCTACCGAGGTGGAGATGAAGGAAATGAAGCTCCGCATCGAGGACGCGCTCAACGCAACCAAGGCTGCCGTTGAGGAAGGCATTATCGCAGGCGGCGGAACCGCTTATCTGAACGTGATTGAGAACATAGACGCTCTGGTAAAGAATGCTGACGGTGACGAAAAGACCGGTATTCTGCTGGTTAAGAAGGCACTGGAAGCTCCCGTACGTCAGATCGCCGAGAACGCCGGCTACGAGGGAAGTGTTGTGGTTGATAAGATCCGCCGTTCCAGAAAGAAGGATTACGGCTTCGACGCCTACAACGAGACCTATGTGGATATGGTAGAGGCCGGTATCGTCGATCCGACGAAGGTTACCCGTTCCGCACTCCAGAACGCCGCATCCATCGCCGCAACCGTACTGACCACCGAAGCGCTTGTCACCGATTTCAAGGAAGACAAGAAGGCTGACGAAGCAGCATCCCGCGCCGCAGCAATGCAGGGCGGCGGAATGTATTGATCCATCGATCAAATTTGATCCCGTATTTGCGGAACGATAGATTTGATAAATAATTCACAAATTAACGGAGAGTCCGTTTTGGACTCTCCGTTTCGGGCATAAATAGAAAGAAGGAAAAAACGTGCCGAGAACCAAGTTAAGGGATAGATTACTCCCGTCCTACACCCACGGCGAAGAAGTTTTCAATATGGTCACCCACATTGTCGGCGGCGGTGTAGGCGTTGTTGCCACGGTTCTGTGCGTAATTCTGGGCGCACTGCATCACAATGTATGGGGTGTGATCGGAAGCGCGATCTTCGGCGCAACCATGATCGCTTTATATACGATGTCCTCGGTTTATCACGGGCTTAGCCCGAAACTAGGGGCGAAGAAGGTCTTTCAGGTCATCGATCACTGCTCGATTTTCTTTCTGATCGCCGGTACCTATACGCCGATCGCGCTGGTCAGTCTGCGGGAATATAAAACGTGGTTAGGCTGGGTCGTATTCGGCTTTATCTGGGGAATGGCGGTGTTGGGTATCGTTCTGAACGCGATTGATCTGAAGCAATTCAAGGTATTTTCCATGATCTGCTATCTGGTCATGGGCTGGTGTATCGTATTGGTCGCAAAACCCACATTCGGTATGCTGACCTACCAATGATAGTCAGGCGATTGGAAATTGAATCTCGCGAACAGGCCGATGATCA
>CAYOON010000357.1:0-1795 GCA_964405595.1 uncultured Lachnospiraceae bacterium
ATCGCCAGACTTAAGTCCATATTCCTTAATTTGAATCTGAGATACATATACATCCCAGGACGGTATACCAGAGCAGCGCGTCGTGGCTGCCCGGAACACACAGATCGCAGAGAGGGATGCGGCACTCGTAGGCTTCGCGCGTAAAATCGCTTCCCATCCAAAGAAAGGGGAGCGTAAATTTCGCGCCGTCGTCGTCCCGATAGAATTCGACCGCCGGATTGCAGGCGCCCAACGCTCTCGGAAGAGTCAGCCGGAGGGTCAGGACGTCGTTATCGGGGAAAGCGCCGAAAAGATAGGCGTTTTCGGTATATTTTGCCTGCTTGGTAAGCTCAATGGATGCCAAAAGTTCAGTGGGGATGTTCATAGATAGCCTCTTCAAGACAGGACAGACCCGCAAGGCTCGCATGGAACCTTGCGGATTTGCCTGATTAACCTTATTTCTTGGATTTAACAGGGGTAATGTGCCAGATCTTCTCGGCGTAATCGCGGATGGAGCGGTCGGCGGCAAAGATACCCGCCGACGCGGTGTTCATCAGCGACTTCTTCGCCCACTTCGCCTTGTCTGCGTAGTCGTTCAGCAGAACCTTGTGGGTGGTAACGTAGTCCTCGTAGTCGGCAAGGCACATATAGGGATCGGCGACGCCGGGACCCATCAGCAGGTAGTTATAGAAGGAGGTGAAGTCGATGCCGTTGAAGCCGACCTTCAGATAGTCCACAGCCTTCTTCAGATTTTCGTTGGCGTTGTAATAATCAAAGGAGTGGTAGCCGCGTCTCCACAGATCGTCCACCTCGGGGGTGGTCAGACCGAAGATATAGACGTTGTCGGGGCCCACAGCTTCGGCGATTTCCACATTTGCGCCGTCCAGCGTACCCAGCGTCAGGGCGCCGTTGATCATCAGCTTCATGTTGCCTGTACCGCTGGCCTCCTTGCCCGCCAGCGAGATCTGCTCGGACACGTCGGCGGAGGGGATCAGGATCTCGGCCAGCGACACGTTGTAGTCCTCGGCGAAGATTACGCGCATCTTCTGGCGGATTACGGGATCGCGCTCGATCTCGGCGGAGATGGCGTTGATCAGCCGGATGATCTCTTTTGCCAGATAGTAGCCGGGGGCTGCCTTGGCGGCGAAGATAAAGGTCTGGGGCTGGATCTCCTGTTCGGGATGCTCCTTGAGGCTCACGAACATAGAGATAATCCGCAGGGCGTTCAGCATCTGCCGCTTATACTCATGCATCCGCTTGACCTGTACGTCGAAGAGCGAGTCGGGATCGGGGGTGATGCCGTACTTCTTGCCGTACCAGTTGGAGAAACGCACTTTATTTTCGTGTTTGATCTGCATGATTTGATCCAGCACCACGGGATCGCTTGCGAATTTCTTGAAATCGGCCAGATTTTCGGGGAATTTCCGGTAATCGGGACCAATTGTCTCATCCAGCAGGCGGCAGAGTCCGGGGTTGGAGTAGCACAGCCAGCGGCGATGGGCGATACCGTTGGTCACGTTGGTGAACTTTTTCGGCGTAAAGTCGTAGAAATCCGAGAAAACGGTCTTGGTCAGAATATCCGAATGAAGTTTGGACACGCCGTTGACGGTATGGGAGCCAACCACCGACAGATTCGCCATCTTTACGCGGTTGTTTGCGATAATGGACATATGGGTAATGCGATCCCAGTCGCCGGGATAGGCGTTCCAGAGATCGGCGCAGAAGCGGCGGTTGATCTCGCAGACAATCTGATAGATTCTCGGCATAACGTACTTGAACAGTCCGGCATCCCATGTTTCCAGCGCCTCGGGCAGAA
>CAYOON010000358.1:0-1769 GCA_964405595.1 uncultured Lachnospiraceae bacterium
AAGCCCTTCCTGATCTCCCGAAATGGGGATCGGGGAGGGTGTTTTTGAGTGCGGGTGTTGTCCGAGTGCGGGCAAATCGTACAAATTTGTTATTTAAATATCAAACTATTGTCTTAATTATGCGTGTAAATGCAAGAGAATACAATAAAATATCACTCAAATGTAAACATAAAGTAAACAAGCGGCAAAAAAGCCGAAAAAACATTGCAATGGAGAGGGATTTGTGCTATAATGATATTGTTATGGTTTTAAATTGCAAATTTTCAAGTGAAAAAGGAGAGAACGCATGAGTCTGTACAAGAAGATCGCGCTGATGCTGTCGGTTACCGCTGTTGTGGTGCTTGCGGCGGTGGGCGCGGGCTTGAGCAACCGTTCCGCGGATGGGTCGGACGTGCCCCCGGCGGAGCAGAGCGAGCGTGAAAGCTTCCGACAGAGTAATTCGCAAACCCCTGTAAATACCGATCCTGTCGCAACGGGCGACGATAATAATAACGAGGCAAATTACATAGCAGATGATAATATGCTGAATGTTCCGCCTTTCGCGGAAGAGGAAGAAGTTTTTGATTTTCTTCCTTCCCGTCCCGGCTTCCTGAAGCCCGTCTTTGATTCCGATTTCGGCGGGGTGGTCGATCCCGACGAAGACGGGGAGAATCAGCCGGCGGCGCCTGCTGATACATCTGCCGATGCTCCCGAAACCCCGGTTCCCGCACCGACTGATCCCGAAGGGATGACACCCGAAATCTCGCCCGAGGCTCCGGCGGCGTCGCCGATAACCGAGCCCAAGCCCGAAACTACCAAGGTCACGACGCAGAAGAAGCCCGAAACAACCAAGCCTGTGACTGAGGCGAAGCCGGAGGTTTCGATTCCCGAGGGGACGGATCTGCGGACGGCAATGGTAGCCGTTGCCGAGAGTCAGATCGGAGTTACTGAAAAGCCTTACAATAACGTCAAATATAATACATGGTACTACGGACACACGGTATGCGAAGCCCGCAAAGGGGCTACGAGATACGCTTGGTGTGTGGTGTTCCTGTCGTGGTGCGCCGATCAGGCGGGCGTTCCCCAGAGCGTCTTCCCGAAGATCGCGGGTGTATCCGGGCTGAAAACGTTTTTCAGCAATCAGGGACGGTACTACAAGGCGAAAGGCTATACGCCGAAGGCCGGTGACGTCGTGTTCTTCGGCACATCTCATGTGGGTGTGGTCGCGTCGGTGGAGGACGGCATCGTGACGGTGATTGAGGGCAACTACACGGACAGCGTCGCGCTGACTACCTATAAGCTCGGAAGTTCGAAGCTGACGGGCTACGGGTCGCCGAATTATTAAAATTGATTTCTTGAATCCCTGTGCTGATGCGCGGGGATTTCGCTTTTCTGTGGGGAATGGGGCTATGAAAACGGTATTTGAGGTTAATATCCTCTACCTATAGTTCAGCGGAGGACGCTAGCTAGCGGGAAGCGAGGGGGAAGAACCATCTCAAACGCCGAAGGCTCTTCCCCCTCGCGCTCTCCCATCACTTGGCTTCTCGCCGTCGGCATCAGTTCGTCCCTGCTTCCTCCGTCCGGACTTTACCCCCACATGTTCTGTGGAGATGCCGACGGGGTGTTGTTTGTGGAGACTTGTTAGTAGGGGGCGAGATTTCATTGATTGTGTCTCTTACGAGAGATTTTGGATTATCGTCAGTTAAGGTAGAAAAACATAATTATTAAATGAAAGCAATAAGCCCGCTGAAATCAAGCATTCTGCCCGATTACAGCGGGTTCTATCCAAT
>CAYOON010000359.1:0-1762 GCA_964405595.1 uncultured Lachnospiraceae bacterium
AATTCTGAGAGGCGGCAAGCAGCAGGACGGGATGATCAGGGGAGTAGGTCTGAATGACCGCGATTCCGTTTTTCTCGCCCCTTCCGGCTCTGCCGATTACCTGCGTGATCAGCGCGAATGTGCGCTCAAAAGCGCGATAATCACTTAAATAGAGGGAATTGTCGGCAAGCAGAACGCCAACCAGCGTCACATCCGGGAAATTATGTCCTTTTGTGACCATCTGCGTCCCGATCAGAACGTCGGCTTCTCCGTTTCGGAAGGAGGACAGCATTTTGTCGATGGAAAACTTCGCGGAGGCGGTATCGGCGTCCATGCGCATAATTTTAGCATCGGGAAATTCTGTTCCGATGTCGTCTTCCGCCTTCTGGGTACCGAATCCCATGAAATTGAACTGATCCGAACCGCATTCGGGACAGTTTTTTGGCAGCGAATGTCTGTATCCGCAGTAGTGGCAGACCAGATAGCCCTCTTTGTCGTTTCGGCTCTTGGCGTGATAGGTCAGGGATACGCTGCAATGGGGACAGGTAATGACGGTTCCGCAAAGAGGACAGGACAGGTAGTTGTTATAACCCCGCCGATTGACGAAAAGTATGCTCTGCTCGCGCTTGTCAAGCGTCTTTGCCATGGCATCCCGGAGGACGGTTCCCATGGTGGACAGATTTCCCTGCTTGGCATCCAGCCGAAGATCGCAGATGACCGTTTCGGGCAGCTTCGCGGTTCCGTACCGCTCGCCCAGCTCGATCAGGGAGTAGACGCCGCTTTCCGCCTTGTAGTAGCTTTCGACGGACGGAGTTGCCGATGCAAGTAGCATCAGCGCGCCGTGATACGCGCAGCGGAATCTGGCAATATCTCTCGCATGATAACGGGGGGATTGATCGGATTTATAGGTGTGCTCGTGTTCCTCGTCAATGACGATCAGCCCCAGATTCTGAAAGGGAGCAAAAACTGCGGATCTCGTGCCGATGCACAGATCGACGGCTCCGCTGCGGATCTTGCGCCACGCGTCGAATCGCTCGCCCCGGGAAAGGGAAGAGTGCAGAACCGCGACCCGATCCTTGTAATAGGAACAGAAAATCGAAACGGTCTGGGGTGTCAGCGCAATTTCGGGAACCAATAGGATAGCTTGTTTGCCGTCGGCGATTACCTTATCAATAGCGGCCTTGATGACCATAGTTTTGCCGCTGCCGGTGACCCCGTGCAAAAGAGCCGCTTTGGGTTCGCCGCTGTCCAGAAGTTCGGCGACTTTCTCGAACGCTTCTTTCTGCGTATCGGAGAGAATAACGGGTTCCGGATCTTTCCGGGCAGCCTCCGCATACGGATTGCGGAACAGATCCCGCGTTTCTACGGTAATATAGCCCCTGCCTTCGAGTTTGGTCAGCTGTGTCCTGCTGGCGCCGAGCTGATCCTTGAGAATCTCGTAGGATGTACTTCCGTTTTCCTTCAGATGCCGGATCAGCGCCGACTGTACTGTTCCGCGGATCGCGGCGAAAATCTCGTCATACTGATCGTCCGGGATGTTCAGATGGACAATCTCCTCGGTTTTCCGGTTGGTATGGCTGTCCGATTTCGTGATCTTTTCCAGATAGCCGTATTCGCAGAGCTTCTGTACGATCTTGTCGGTGCCTTCGCCGAACTTCGCCAACAGACGAGCGGTGGACATCTCCCCCGATTGCAGAATCTCGCTATACACAATCAGCGCATTCTTGCTGACCGGGGTGCGGTCGGGATCGGAGGGATTGGCGCGGTAGAGCACGGTCATTTT
>CAYOON010000360.1:0-1762 GCA_964405595.1 uncultured Lachnospiraceae bacterium
GGAAAAGCTCAAGAGCCTGACCGAGAACGTGGACGTGCTGACCCTTTCCGCCACGCCCATCCCCCGTACCATGAACATGGCACTTTCCGGAATCCGGGATATGTCGGTGTTGGAGGAAGCCCCCGGCGACCGCCAGCCTGTGCAGAGTTATGTGACCGAACATGACGATTCGCTGATCAATGAAGCGATCCGACGGGAGATGCGCCGGGGCGGACAGGTCTTCTACCTATGCAACAAGACCCCCCATATTCCCGCGATCGTAGACAGACTGTCGGCGGCGATCCCCGAGGCGCGGATCGGCGTGGGACACGGACAGCTCGACAAAGAGGAGCTTTCCGATGTCTGGCATTCCATGGTGATCGGCGAAACCGACATACTGGTTTGTACAACAATCATCGAAACGGGCGTGGATGTCCCCAACGCCAATACGCTGATTATCGAGAACGCCGATCAGATGGGACTTTCCCAGCTTCATCAGATCCGCGGGCGCGTAGGCCGTTCGGGAAGAAGGGCGTATGCCTATTTCACCTATCCGAAAGGAAAGGTGCTGACCGAGGTCGCCGAGAAGCGGCTGGAAGCGATCCGGGACTTCACCGAGTTCGGCGCGGGCTTCCGTATCGCTATGCGGGATCTGGAGATCCGGGGCGCGGGCGATATTCTGGGTGCCGATCAGCACGGACATATGCAGACTGTCGGCTACGATATGTATATGAAGCTTCTGAACGAGGCGATTCTGGAGGAAAAGGGCGAAAAGACCGAGAAACACACCGAATGTACGGTGGATTTCAATCTGGACGCCTATATCCCGGAAAGTTATATCGGCAGTGGCAATCAGCGGATCGAGGCATACAAGAAGATCTCGCTGATCCGCACGGATGAAGATCTCTACGACATCGCCGACGAGCTGATGGATCGCTACGGAGAGATGCCGCCGCAGGTCGTTACGCTGCTGCACATCTCGTTGCTGCGCAGTCGGGGTGCCACCTGCGGGCTGACGAAGATTGTCGGAAGGGAATCGGGCGTACAGCTCTATCCCGAAAAGTTTCTGGTGATCCCGTGGACGAAGCTGGCGGCTATGCACAACGGTAAGCTGCTGATCAGTCTGGGGAACACGCCCTATGTGACCGCGAAACCCGGGAAGAATTCGAAGCCGCTGACCTTTACCGAGAAACTGTTAACAGATTATTTGCAGATTCTTTCCGAAACGACTTGAAATCGGCGGGAATATGGTGTATAATTTGATGGAAGCCTATGGCTTCCATCAAATACAAGTTTGCGCCTTAATCGGCTCCGCCGATTATTTCGCCCGACGGCGAAACCGGAGCAAACTTGCGAAGCAGGGCCGGAAGCCTGAGGCTTCCATCAAATACAAGTTTGCGCCTTAATCGGCTTTGCCGATTATTTCGCCTGACGGCGAAACCGGTATAAACTTGCGAAGCTTGGAATGAATTCAAAAAAGGAGTGATCGGAGCAATGATAAAACGACTTTTATCCGGAACTTTCGTACTTTGCATGCTTCTGGTGTCTTTCGCCGGTTGTTCGTCGGGTAAGACGGTGATTGTAGGGGAAGGCGGAAATCTGCCGGAGGGTTACGGGAATTATACCCTGACCGAGGGAATGTACCGCTATTGGATGATCAGCTGGAAGGACTACTATGTCAAGAACTACGCGGATGTTGAGGACACGCCCAACTATTGGAACGCAATGGCGACCGAGGATATGACCAACGAGGAATATCTGACCGCCAACATCCGCACGAGGA
>CAYOON010000361.1:0-1743 GCA_964405595.1 uncultured Lachnospiraceae bacterium
TTAGCTTTTTCTTTTGCGCCTTCTTCGGCCAAAAGAAAAAGCGGCTAACGGTTATTGCTATCTTTATGGCTGCCGCAAAACTACATCCCATCGGGATAAACCACCCGGCAGAGATACAGCCCCTGCGGCGGGAGGGTGGCACCAGTGCGGCGGCGGTCGCACGACTGAACGATCGCGGGCAGATCGGCGGGGTCGATCCTGCCGTCCGATACGGCGACCAGCGTTCCCGCGAGGATGCGCACCATGTTGTAGAGGAATCCGTCGGCGGCGACTACGATCCGAACCAGATCGCCCTGCTGTTCGACGTAGAAGTATTTTATCGTGCGCACGGTATCAACGACCGTCGATCCCTTCGCCATGAAGGCGGAGAAATCGTGCCGCCCGATCAACGCTTCTGCCGCGAGATTCATGCGACCGATGTCCAGCGGGATGGGGTAGAAGTAGGCGCGGTCGGCGTAGAAGGGACTGCGTACCGGGGCGTTGTGGATCAGGTACTCGTATTCCTTGTAATCCACGGCGTATCGGGGATGGAAGTCATCGGGAACCCGCTTTGCCGATAGGATCGACAGATCGGGCGGGAGCAGGGGTGCCAACGCCAGCGGGAGCTTGTCCGGGGGGAGATTGTCGAAGAGATCCCCCTCGACGGTCAGGGCAAAATCCCTTGCGTGGACGCCCGCGTCGGTGCGGGACGCGCCGGTGATCATCAGTTTTTGACCAAAAAAGTCCTCCAGCACCTTTTGCAGCGTCCCTTGGACGGTGCGGAGTTTCGGTTGGGTCTGGAACCCGTGAAAGTGGGTTCCGACGTAGGCAATTCGTAGAAGCAGTTTCATGAGATGGGTTCGCCACGGTACTTGGCGTATAGCTCAATGCCGGTTTTCAGTACCGCTTTGGTCAGCGATTCTTCCTCGGGGGTCAGATCGAAGCGGGTGTCCGTTTCGTCGGGATCGCCGCCGAAGTCGATGCCTGCCATGCAGAGCTTTTCGTAGATGTCGTTCAGTTGAAAGGAATTCCCATCTCCGGCGAAGGATTTCCCGATCCCCGCCGCCAGATCGGCGAACAATCCCCAGTGATCCAGCGCGTCTGCGGACGCGTAGCGATCCTCGTCGGCGCAGAATTCGGCGAGGGCGTCCAGATCGTAGGATTTGTGCAGATCGGGGGAAATATCCGGCGTGTGGGTCTTGGCGTAGGCAAAAAGGGCGGGGAGATCGCGGAAAGTCAGCAGTCTGCCGTCCTTGCAGACCAGCCCCTCGGCGTCCTTGGAGTACCAGATCGCGTACAGGGTCTCACCCTTGTGGGTGATGGAAATGGGGAAGTATGTGTTCATAGGGGACCTTTCTGGGAAAGTGAAGAGTGAAAAGTGAATAGTGAAGAAGTGTGGAACATTTTCGCCGAAGGCGAAAATGAATTGAATAAAAAAGCGGATGCGGTTGTCAGATATACAGAATTGCGGGCAGTTTCAGCCACCACATAGCGACGATCCCCGCGCCGACGATCACCATCAGCAGAAGCGCGACGAAATCCCGTCCGTGATAGTGCAGGATGTTCATCCGCGTGCGCCCCTTGCCGCCGTGATAACAGCGGCACTCCATAGCGGTCGCCAGATCGGACGCGCGCCGGATGGAGGATACGAACAGCGGGATGAAGATCGGGATCAGCGCCTTCGCCCGATGTAAGAGCGATCCCGTCTCAAAATCGGCTCCTCTGGCCTTCTGCGCCGACATGATCTTGTCGGTTTCCTCCAAA
>CAYOON010000362.1:0-1735 GCA_964405595.1 uncultured Lachnospiraceae bacterium
CAATGCACCATCGGCTACGGCGGGATCCACGGCGCGATCCCAACCTATCAGGAACAGGCGGCAGGGAAGCGCTCCATCCGAAACCGGGACGTGGCAAGCTACTATCCCCACCTCATGACTCTCGACGGCTACTGCTCCCGGAATATCCCGGATCCACAGGTTTACGCGAATATGCTGGAACAGCGCATCCGGGCGAAACGGTCGGGTGATAAGGCAAAGGCGAACGCCCTGAAGCTGGTCGCCAATACCACCTATGGCGGAATGCTCAATCCGTATAACGACCTCTATGACCCGCTCATGGGACGATCGGTCTGCATCACTGGGCAGATTCGCCTGCTGGAACTGGCGATGCACCTTGTATCGGATTGCCCTACGCTGATCGTCGTGCAGCTCAACACGGACGGTATCATGGTCTCCCTTGACGACTGCGATCTCGACCGTTACAACGAGATTTGCGACGAGTGGCAGTCCCGCACGGGCTTCGAACTGGAGGAGGACTGTATCGCGAAAATCGTGCAGAAGGACGTGAACAATTATATCGAAATCGCCGTTGACGGCAGTACGAAGATTAAAGGCGGTCTGCTGGTGCGAGGGGTCGCTCCCGCCGGGGCGTTCAATGTTAATAATAACGCAACTATCGTCGCCAAAGCACTGCTGGACTACTTTGCGAAAGGGAAGCCCGTGGACGAGACAATCGGCGAGTGTAACGACATCCTGGCATTCCAGATGATCGCAAAGGCGTCGAGCAAGTATTCCGGGGCGTGCCAGATCGTGGACGAAGGGAAGATCCCCGTTCAAAAGTGCAATCGGGTCTATGCCACCGCCGATCCGAAGTACGGTACGCTGTACAAGACTCATGCTGAGACGGGAGTCGATGCGAAAATCGGCGGTCTGCCCGAGCATTGTCGGATTGACAATAACAACGAACTGACCATCGACAGTGTGGACAAGGAGTGGTACGTCCGGCTTGCAAAACGGTATGTGGACGATTTTCTCGGCAGAAAGCCGCCGAAGAAAAATACCCGCAAGATCAACAGTCTTGCGAAAAAGGCTTTGAACATTTTAGAAAATCAAATCTGAAAGGATGATATTATCATGGCAACAGCAAAAAATGAGGCCAAAACTCCCACACCCCCCTCGGAAATCGAGACTCCCGCTCTCGGTATCTGGCAGAAACTCCAGCTTGCAAGGAGAGACTTCCTCACCTCGGGAATCAAGAAGTCAGGCGTGAATATTCACGCGGAATTCAAGTATTTCGAGTTGGAGGACATCGTGCCGACGGCGATCGAAATCTTCGCGAAGTACAACTGCCTGTTCTTCACGACCTTCCCGGACGGCAAGGCAATCGGTCGGCTGATCAACCTGGACAACCCCATCGAGGAGATTTCGGTGGAGTTTACCGCCAGACCTATCGCGGAACCGGCAAAGTTCCGTATGAACGAGACGCAGGCGCTCGGTGCCGAGCTGACCTATATGCGCCGCTATCTCTATTTCCTCATTCTCGACGTGGTGGATCAGGACAAGTTCGACAGCCAGTCGAGCGAAACCGGTGGCGAGACATCTATTCCTGCACCGAAGAAGCCCGCCACCACCGAGGAGCGAAAGGATATTAAGAAGGCGTTGACGAACACCGACGGCGAAGCCGATGATTTGCAGAAATCCGCTCTGAAGGCCGCACTGAAGAAGCTCAAGGAAATCGACCCCTCCAAGGAGGAGTTTATCCAGAAGATCGCTC
>CAYOON010000363.1:0-1712 GCA_964405595.1 uncultured Lachnospiraceae bacterium
CCGAGACTGCGGAAGTCTACCGGCTTTAAGAGACAGTAGTCCGCGCCCTCCTCGGTTGCCTCGAAGAAAATGTTCTGACTGTTTATGGCGGACAGCACGATATAGCTGGGCGCGCTGTCGCTGCCGAAGGAAAGGTTCCGGACATCCCGCATGAGACTGATGTAATCGCCCTTGGGCAGCCATACGTCCAACAGGACGACGTCCGGATGTTCGGTGGAAATATGATAAAGCGCCTCTTCAACGTCTGCTGCCTCGGCGATCCGGCTGTAGCCCATCATACCGAGGCTGTTTTTACAATTCTGGCGAAACTCTGCGTTTGAATCCGCCAACAATATTTTTGCTCTTTTGACATTGGTTTCCATTTTTGTATTCACTCTCCCGTAATTTGATTTCTGACACCAATATGTTACCATAATTTGCCAATATTTTCAATTGGCAAAATCATTAAACTATGACGCAAAATTCTATAAAAGATCATCGGGTCATACCAAACTCCCGCATAAATTGTCGAATTAGGCGATGAAAAAGGAGAGCCGCGAAAATGCAGCTCTCCCGTTCAGTTATGCTCTTGTGAAAACGTACCAACAGACGCGCGGAACAGATCCAAACTGATAATCGCCGCTTTTCCACTCCAGGATCAGGTATTCTACCCCGTCGATTCGCTTGATTTCATAAGCGGAAGCGGTCTCCGAGTATTTATTCAGCGTGTACCCCTTCGTCCATGCAAGCGTGCTGGCGCGCTGTTTATTGGTGGTATAGATACAGCTGCCGTCGGGCAGGAATTCCACGTTCTTCAGGAACAGATTCTCCCTGCGCCAGTTCTGTTTAGCCGGATCGAAGTTTTCCTCGATATTCCGGTTGTAGAAGTCCCGAACTTGCCATTTTCCGAGAACCGTTTCATCTAAAATGAACGGATACTCGACAAAATCTCTTCTTTTGATCTCGTTTGCGTGATATTTCTCGTCAGAAACCTTCTCATAGACCCAGATCTGCGGCGCGCCGGGTTCGCTCCCTTTATTGTGAAAGCTGCGCTTCCTTTCGAGATATAGCAGCGTATGTCCGTCGGCTTTCTCGATGGTGTAACGATTTTTAAAACTGCGTTCGGAACGGGTATAGAGATACCCGCGGGTCCATCCGAGGAAAACCCAATAGGGTTCGCCGCCTTCCAAAAAGTACAGCGCATCCAGCAATGCGCTGTGACTGCACTTTTCCTCGCCATACCGGAACTGCTCCTTACTGGGCAGGATGTCCAGCAGCTTCCACTTGCCCACCGCGTCGGGATCGTCCTCGAAGGGCAGGTTCAGATCGTCATCTTCGATTTTGCTGCCGGGGATAGCTCGGTAGACGGGGACTTTCAGCTCCACCGTACCGTCGTCGTGGTAGATCTCATAGAACGCGCCGATGATCTCCGCCGGATAATCGTGAATCTGCTCCTGCATCGAACGATAGGCGGCATCCAGCTCGTCTTTTCGGCAGACCACCGAGGCGATGTCTCCGGCAAAATCCAGCATCATGAGACTGAATCCGCCGATTTTCGGCATTCTGTCGGTGATTTCTACGCCGACTGCCAGATCGAAATCCCGCTCGCGGTACTCGGTTTCGTAGTTGATAATGACACTCCTGCGCCCGACTGCCGACACGGGCATGCGTTTTTTCAGATCGGCAAGTGCCTGTTCGGCGTCCGATTTGGTGGGGTACAAATCTCTTTCATA
>CAYOON010000364.1:0-1663 GCA_964405595.1 uncultured Lachnospiraceae bacterium
CCCAAAAAGGAAAGGATTAAATGGAACAGTATCAGAAATATATCGGAAAAGTGCTGGATGGCCGCTACACTATAGAAAAGCCGATCGGCTCCGGCGGAATGTCGCTGGTCTTCCTAGCGAAAGACAACGGGATGAACCGGAACGTGGCGATCAAGCTTCTCCGGGAGGAGCTGATGGCAGACGAGGATTCGGTAGACCGTTTCGTGGACGAATCCAGAGCGGTCATGATGCTCTCCCACAAGAATATCGTCAAATGCTTTGACGTTTCGAGTTCAGACGAGCTGAAATATATCGTCATGGAGTATGCCGACGGATGCATGCTGAAGGAATACCTGCAAAATAAGGGCGTGCTGACTCCGCAAGAGGTCATGAAGTATGCGATTGAGATTCTTTCCGCGCTTGTTCACGCGCATTCGAAGAATATCATTCATCGGGACATCAAGCCACAGAACATTCTTCTGACCGCCGACGGTACGGTGAAGGTGACCGATTTCGGTATCGCCAAGCTTCCTTCCAACGACCCGCTGTCTATCTCCTGCAACACAGTGGGCACGGTTGACTATATCAGTCCCGAACAGGCCGCGGGAAAGACCATTGATTGCAGAAGCGATCTCTACTCCCTCGGCATCATGATGTACGAGATGGGAACCGGAAGTCTTCCGTTCGTCGCCGAGAATCCAATGGCGGTCGCCTATATGCAGATCAGCGATAAGCCTACTCTGCCCAGTCAGCTGAATCCGAGCCTTCCCAAGGGTCTGGAGCAGGTGATTATGCGCGCCATCAGCAAAAATCCTGCCGATCGTTTCGATAACGCCAAGCAAATGCTGGACTGTCTACTGCGGCTTAAAGATAATCCGGACGCCATGTTCGATTTCGTGACCTTTGTGGACGAGTCGGAGAGCGAGGAAGCTGCCCGGGGAACGGATCTGCTGTTCTCCTTCGGCGCGCAATCGGTATCCGATCCGTCCCTCGGGTTTAAGGACGTTCCGGTGGCGGCGCCGATGATCTCCGACAAGCGAATAAAGAAGGAAAAAAAGAAAAAGATAGTCATCCGCGAAAAAGTTGTTGTCCGCAAACCGTCGCACGTTTCGATGGTCGCGATGATGCTGGGTATTCTTTTCGCGATGGGACTGATCGCCCTGACTGCGGGATTCTACCTGTTTGTAAACTTCTTCTCGCCGCTGATCAGCTCGGGAAACGCCGAGGAGATCATCGTAGGCGACTTCGAGGGGCAGGTTTACGGCGAGACAATGATGAAGCGACTGGAGGATGAGGGTTATCTGGTAACGCTCGAATGGGTCTCGGACTCGGATAAACTCTACGGTACCGTGCTATCCCAATCCCCGAAAAAGAATGCCCGCAAAACGATTATCAGTGGAGAGTCTTACTGTGATTTGACCCTTTATGTCAGCAACGGGGAAAATCTGATCACGCTGGACAACTATGTGGGTCTCGAATACCGGGACGCGCAGATCATCATGAAACAGAAGAAAATCGATGTTCGGTTTGAGAAGGTTTACAGCGAAACGATGCCCCAAGGGTTGATCATATCCACCTATCCCGAGGGCGGTACGGCAATTTCCCCCGAGACTACCGTGATTGCCTATGTAAGCAAGGGTCCGGAGGTGTCCTACTCCACGGTGCCCGATCTGGCGGGATTGTC
>CAYOON010000365.1:0-1652 GCA_964405595.1 uncultured Lachnospiraceae bacterium
GGGCGTTGGTACAGGTGGACAGGGTCAGTATCCGGTCGCTTCCGGTAAAGGTAAGTCCCTCGGTCTTGAAGACAGAGGATGCAGCCTTATCCTCGGCGAATTCCACGAAATCCTCGGGGTGTTGGAAATAGGTACGGATATAGTCGCTGGTACTGGACACCTTGCTGACGTTGAAGACCCGATAGATGTAAATCCCGTCCATGGTATACAGGTAAATATCAGGATGCGCCTTATAGAAGGACTTGGTGAAATACTTGCTCAAACAGCTGAACATATTGCCCGAATTGACGTTATGTCCGTACAGGATGGTGTTATAGTTCTCCATCAGATTCGCGCTGTTGCGGAAATCCGCGAAAATCGTTCCCGCGATCAGAAAGTCACCCTGAAAACTATGATTCAGATAGTACTCGTTGTTATCGGTCAGCACCACGGGATAGTTGATGATCGTATCGGGGATGGTAATCCATGCGATCAGATCGTTATTCTGGGCATAGAGGGCTCCAAGCTTTGCCTTGATGCGGGTCACCTCGTCGCTCACCCAGATAACCTCATTCACCGAATCACCCGGTTCCTTCTGCGCACTACCGTAGTCAGCGGTGGCACCGTGAAGATAATCCTGCTCGGAATAAACTACGTCGCCGTAGGGGTTCGCTGTCAGGTCGAGATTGTCATTTTCCCAGATGTCGTCGATCAGCTTTTCGTAGTATTCCTGCGCCTCGGCATATTCAAGCAGATTTTCCGCCAGCGTAAATACGCAGAAAACCAGCACGCAAAGGCAAAGCAGAATAAAGACAACGCGCAGTACCGACGATACGATCTGTCCGAGCTTCTTCGCAGGCTTCGGGTTGGAGCCCGTCAGCTGCTCGGGAGACAGCGTGTTCAGGCTATCCGCAAGACTTTTTCGTCCGTTTTCGTTTGTCATACTACAGTCGCACTCCTTCTGAAATCGCTGTCCGGCGGGCTCCGTCTGACGCTTACGGCGACATTATACCGCATTTTCCTCGGTTGCGCAAGGGATTTTCGGAAGATGTTGCAAAAAAGTCACAGAACGTTTACTTCTTGGATCCGGCAAGTTGCTCACTGCGCTCGAAAACCTTCTTCAAATACTGTCCCGTAAAGGAGTGTTCGCACTCGGCAACCTCCTCCGGCGTACCGGTGGCGATTACCTGCCCGCCGCCCTCACCGCCTTCGGGACCCATGTCGATAATATAGTCGGCAGTCTTGATCAGATCCAGATTGTGTTCGATGATCAGCACGCTGTTTCCGGCATCGGCAAGTCGGGTCAGAACGCCGATCAGATTGCGCACATCGGCCGAGTGCAGTCCGGTGGTGGGTTCATCCAGGAGATACATGGTTCTGCCGGTACTGCGGCGGGCAAGCTCGGTCGCCAGCTTGACCCGCTGCGCTTCGCCGCCGGAGAGCGTTGTGGATGACTGACCGATCTTGATATAGCCCAGTCCTACATCGTACAAGGTTTTAAGCTTCCGATAGAGCTTCGGGAGCGCCTCGAAGAAGTACATTCCCTCTTCCACGGTCATATCCAGCACGTCGAAGATGGATTTGCCCTTGTATTTGACTTCCAAAGTATCCTTATTATACCGCTTGCCCTTGCAGGCGTCACAGGTGACGTAGACGTCAGGCAGGAAGTTCAT
>CAYOON010000366.1:0-1597 GCA_964405595.1 uncultured Lachnospiraceae bacterium
TCCCGGCATACTTGGCAAAGTCGTCAAAATAAGTCTGTTGGATATCTTCTTGAATTAAGGAGGGCGACAGCGTGCGCCTGACCCTTTCCAAGATGGCATACGACGAAAACTGGAACGCCGTAGCGCTTCCTGTAGCGGGCGCGACGATCACCGTGGACGGCGTGGCAACGAAATATACGACCGACGCCGAGGGAAAGGTTACCGTGAAGCTGAATACAGCGGGCAGACATGTGATCAGCATTGCGCCCGTAGAGGGATCGGTACTGGTTCCGCCTGTCTGTGTCGCAAACGTCGAGCCGGTCAAGAATCCTACGCCCGCACCCACCGGGGATCTGACGGTTTCGGTGGCGGTATTGGGTCTGCTGACCGTATTCGGCCGAGCTTGGGTCTGCCGCCGCAGATCGCGCGATGATGCGTAAATCCCGCACGGAGCAAAGGCCGTTGACTCCGCACTTCGGAGCGGTCAGATTTTGCGGGGCGTTTCTGTGCATCGTTCTGCTCCTGTGCCCTCTTTTCGGGGGGACAGTCCGGGGAGCGGAGACTGCCCGTCTGCAAGATCTTGCAGACGCGATTCTGACAGAGGAGATCGAAAGACGCGGAAGTGCCGATTTGCAGTCCTTTGCGGACGGCTATCTGACCGACAGTGCCGGAATGGACGTTGAATGGTGGATTCTGACTCTGCGGCAGTCGGGCGCATCCTTTGAACCTTCGCGCTATCGGGATGCCCTGACCGCCTATCTGGCGGAGCATCCGTCGATCCCCGCCGCGACGAAACAGCGGTGCGCACTCGCCCTGATCGCCGTCGGCGCGGGGGATGACCCCTATGTAAGCCGGATTGTGGACGAAACCGTCGGCAAAGGCGGGATCGTCAGTTACATTTTCGGACTGCATCTGTTAAACAGCGGCGCACCGTCCGCCGATCATACGGTTGACGGAATACTGGATACGCTTCTCTCCCGTCGGCTTGCGGACGGGGGATGGGCGCTTGGCGGAACGGTTTCCGACGTGGACGTGACCGCCATGTGCGTGCAGGCAATCGCTTCCCATGCCGACCGCCGCGCCGACGTGCGGGATGCGGTGGAGGGTGCGATTGATCTGCTGTCGGCGAAGCAGCTTGCGGACGGGGATTTTTTGAGCTACGGCGTTCCCAATCCCGAAAGTACCGCGCAGGTGATTCTGGCGTTGACCGCCGCGGGCGTTGATCCGCTGACAGACGGACGGTTTGTTCAAAACGGACACACCCTGCTGGACGGATTGCTGAAATACCGCCTGTCGGACGTCGGCTTTTCCCACACCGACGGGGGCGAATACAGCGCCATGGCGACGGTGCAGACCCACATGGCACTGACGGCCATTCTGCGGCAGAGCAGGGGGCAGGGCGGGTTCTATCCCATTGCCGCCCCCGAGTCGGCTCCGCCCACCGTACCGCCTGCCGTTTCGCCTACCGCTCCGGAAACCACCGCTGCCGCCGGAACGACTTCCGTACCTCCCGTCACGTCTGTCGCGCCTGATACCGCCGGGACATCCGCTGTTCCGCCGGTTTCGTCTTCTGTCCAGACGGCAGGATCGATCGCCGCACCGAACATCGAAACGGTCA
>CAYOON010000367.1:0-1552 GCA_964405595.1 uncultured Lachnospiraceae bacterium
TATTTCATTTCCGCTTTGCTTCCGTACTGTATCCGCCCTTTTTGCATGATCGTCAGATCCTCAAGACCGTCCGGATCCGTGCGGAACGAAAGGGTATCACCTATCGCGAGCGCGAAAAGCCGCTCTATCAGATTTGTCATCTCTTCGAGTGCCGCGAGCGCTTCGCCCGTTCTGCCAAGTGCGGCAAGACGGCATGAAATCCGCAATCCAAGGTAAATTCGCTCTTTAAACCACAGATCGGGTATTCCGTCGCCGACAATTGAATGCAGGCGACGTGTTTCCTTATCCACGCCGATAATTGTGTTGAGAAAATCAAGTTTCGTGTAAAGCAGTGGAAGACCGATCGCCGGATCTTTTTCGGACGACGGCGGTGTGGGGTCTTCATTCATGTAGAGTACACGCGATATAGCGTCGATACGATCCTCAAACACTGCGGCTCGATATGCCGCGGGTTCGCCCCGCCTTTTGAAGCGGGCGCACAACAGCGATATGCGGTCATTATCGTATCTCACGGCTGCATATTGGTCGAGGAACGCGGTGATTTTATCGTCGTCCTCCCAGATCGCAAGCTGATAGATCGCGCGGGTACGCACCCCTAAATCCGGGCAGCGGTGTATGATGTCATATGCCACCGAGCGCAGCTCGTCGATGTATTTTTCCCGATCCTGCCCGCACTTGATGGATAAGATTTCACGCATCCTGTCCGCGAAATCAAACTCGCTCGGGAATTCCGCAAACGCGCTTCTGCAAAGGTTCAGTTCTTCATCTCTCTGACATCTGCGAAAGCAGTCATCCATTCTTACCCGATACGCTCTGATGCGCTCGTCCTGTCTCTCGCCGAGAAGCTCATCAACAGTGATGGAGAACAGACCCGCAAGCACGGGCAACAGTTCAAGGTCAGGGTACGCGACGCCATTCTCCCACCGCGACACCGCCTGAAAGGACACGCCGAGCTTTGCCGCCAGTTCCTCCTGCGTCATATCCGCGGCGCGGCGTTTGTCTCTTATCACATTTCCGATTTTCAATTTCATGGTATTCTATCACCCCGATTATTTATTCGGTACTGCGCGCGTTTCCCGTCGTTTTTAGTATACAACAGTAGATTAGAAAATGCAATAAATCAAAAAATGAGAAAAGTTCAATTAAACAGAGAATTTTGTGAATATTGCAGCATAAAAATCTCCATCCCGGAAAACCGGGATGGAGAAATCCGTTTTTACGCCTTGCCGACGGAGCCGAACAGCTCCATCTTTTCCTTAACAGTAGCCTTGATTGCCTCAAAGCCGGGAGCGAGAAGCTTTCTGGGGTCGAATCCCTTGCCGGACTGATCCTTGCCTGCTTCGATGTAGGCACGGGTAGCGGCTGCGAAGGACAGCTGGCACTCGGTGTTGACGTTGATCTTGGAAACGCCCAGCGAGATTGCCTTCTTGATCATATCCTCGGGGATGCCGGTACCGCCGTGGAGAACCAGAGGCATAGCGCCGACTTTCTCGGAAACGGCGGCCAGCGCCTCGAAGGACAGACCGGGTCAGTTTGCGGGATACTTGCCGTG
>CAYOON010000368.1:0-1518 GCA_964405595.1 uncultured Lachnospiraceae bacterium
TGATTATTCAGGAGAATTAAAGGCATATATCGATAATTTCTCCACACCCGAAGGGGGACATGACGTTATCCGCCCCGCCATCGCGGGACTCATGGGAGCCTTCGGAGCGGCGCTCTACGCGAAATCCAAGAATCTCCCCGCATCGGCATTGATTTCCGCCGACGCGCTGGCCGATTTCACCCATCAGACCCAGACCCTCACCTGTAAGGGCTGTACAAACCGCTGTCGGCTGACCGTCAACACCTTCCCCGGTGGGAAGAAGTACATATCGGGCAACAAATGCGAGAAGGGTGCCGGCATCAAGCTGACCCCCGACCAGATTCTGCCCAATCTGCACCAGTACAAGCGGGATAAGTTCACCGCGCTGATCGAGAATACGATCGAAGGGACCCGCGGAACCATCGGTCTGCCGCTGGGGCTGGGAATGTACGAGCTTGCCCCCTTCTGGAAGGCAATCTTTGAACATTTAGGCTATAAAGTGATCTTGTCCGGCTTCTCCAGCCGGAAGGTGTACGCCAAGGGACAGTACTCCATCCCTTCCGATACCGCTTGCTATCCGGCAAAGATCATGCACGGACACATCGAGGAACTGGTGGAGAAGGGCGCGGACGCCATTTTCTACCCCTGTCTTTCCTATAATATGGATGAAAAGGTGGCGGCAAATCACTATAACTGCCCCGTGGTGGCCTATTACAGCGAGCTGCTTTCCCATAACATGGACAGCGTGAAGTCGGCAAAATTTCTCTATCCCTATCTCAATATCAACGACCCCAAGGAGCTTGCCAAGGAGCTGATCGCCGAGTTTTCTGAGGAAATGGGCGTCAAATTCCCGAAAAAGCTGATGTTGGAGGCGGTAAGCGCCGGAAACCGCGCCTACGCCGACTGGATGGCAGACATTCGCGCCGAGGGCGAACGGGCTGTCCGTTTTGCCCGGGAGAAGGGCAAGCGGGTCATGATTCTCGCCGGCAGACCCTATCACATCGACCCCGAAATCGGACACGGCATCGATAAGCTGGCGTCGGGACTGGGCTTCGTGGTGGTCAGCGAGGACAGCATTGCCGCGCTGACGTCTCCCTGCGCGGTGGACGTCCTCAATCAGTGGACCTACCATGCCAGACTGTATAACGCGGCGAAATACGCCTGCGAGCACGAGGATACCCAGCTTGTGCAGCTGGTCTCCTTCGGATGCGGACTGGATGCCATTACTACCGACGAGATCCGCGCGATTCTCGAGGACTCCGGAAAGCTGTATACCCAGATCAAGATCGACGAGATCACCAATCTGGGCGCGGTCAATATCCGTCTGCGCAGTCTGCTCGGTGCCATCGAACAGTAGAGCGGAAACCCCACGAAAGGAAATGTGAAAACCCTTGAATAATAAACACCGTATCGAAAGAGTCGTCTTCACCGAGGAGATGAAGAAGACCCATACCATCCTGATCCCCACCATGCTCCCCATGCACTTCCGACTGATCCAGAAGATCCTGGATCAGAACGGCTACAAGACCGTGCTTCTGG